>NZ_LDSL01000131.1 GCF_001476815.1 Pseudacidovorax intermedius
ATGAGACCACCCCGTTTGGACTTCCTCACTGCGTGTGGAAGTCCAATCCCCTCAAGGGGCGCACCCGGCGGCCCGGCAAATCCGGTTCCGCGGAGGGTTGAGCTCACCCCGTTTGGACTTCCTCACTGCGTGTGGAAGTTCAATCCCCTCGAGGGGCGCACCCCCCGGCCCGGCAAAGCCGGTTCCGCGGCGGCTCGAGACCACCCCGTTTGGACTTCCTCACTGCGTGTGGAAGTCCAATCCCCCTCAAGGGGCGCACCCGGCGGCCCGGCAAAGCCGGTTCCGCGGGCGCACTGGCATCGCCTGCTCCGCGGCCCTTTGACCACGAGGGTGGCGCCGGTTTCATGCCGTTGGGCGGTGCGCCAGCGTCGCGAACGCTGGAAAGGTCGTCCTAAGCATGCACCGGTCCGGTGCGGCTCCCGTCGTCGGATGCACCAAGCGCTTGCAGCCGCTCTCTGAAACGCCCCGTCGCCTGCCGCGCCGGGGCGTTTTGCCTTGGGCATGCTTCCTGCAATGATGTTCCTGTAATAGATCGTTGATTCACATATGGATCAAAAACTGTCTGAACCTGGGATTTACCCGCACACCAAAGCACGCCTCAGCCTTTACGCTCCGCGAGGCATTTCAGAAAAGAATCGTCGTTTCACCTATAAACCAATCATGTCCTTCCCTACGAAACTTCTCCGCTCCCTGATGCTGGGCCTGGGACTGGTCGGTGCTGCCAGCGCCGCACTGGCGCAGGGCAACTGGCCGTCCAAGCCGATCACCATCGTCGTCGCCTATCCCGCAGGCGGCGACACGGACGCGCTGGCCCGCGTGTTCGCCGAGAAGCTGGCGCCGCGCCTCGGCCAGCCGGTGCTGGTGGACAACAAGCCCGGCGCCAGCGGCGTGATCGGCAGCGCCTTCGTGGGCAAGGCCCAGCCCGACGGCTACACGCTGCTGCTGGCACCCAACACCTTCGCCATGGCGCAGCTGGTGCTCAAGACCAGCCCGCAGGCGGGCTACGACGTGACGAACGGCTTCACGCCCATCATCCAGACCGGCGCGCAGCCGCTGTTCATCGCCGCCGGTCCCGGCACCAAGGCCAAGTCGCTCAAGGAAGCGATGGAAGAATCAAAGAAGGGCGAACTGGCCTACGCCAGCCCCGGCAGCGGCTCGCCCATGCACGTGCTGGGCGAAATGTTCAACAAGAGCGCCGGCGCCAACTTCCGCCACGTGCCCTACCGCGGCGTGGCGCCGGCGCTGACCGACATCGCCGGCGGCCATGTGCCCCTGACCTGGATGACCTACGGCCCCATCGCGCCTTACATCGCCGACGGCAAGATGCGCCTCTTCGCCGTCGCCCAGGCGCAGCGCAGTCCGCTTGCGCCCGACGTGCCGACGCTGGGTGAGCTCGGCTACAAGAACGTCGAGGTCACGGCCTGGAACGGCCTGTACGGTCCCAAGGGCCTGCCGCCCGAGATCGTGAAGACGCTCAACACCCAGCTCAACGACATCATCAAGATGCCCGACGTGGTGGCCAAGATGAAGACGCTGGGCACCATTCCCGTCGGTGGCGCGCCGGATGTGCTGGCCAAGACGACGGCGGCCGACCTCGAGCGCTTCACGCGCGTCGTCAAGGAGCTGGGCATCCAGGCCGACTGAAACCGGCACTGCGGCGCGTGCATCGCACGCGCCGACCGGGATGCGAAAAGGGCGGTCCGACGTAGGTCGGGCCGCCCTTTGTTCATGGCTTCGCGCCGATCGGTGGGTCAGACCTCGTCGCCGTCGCCATCGTCATCCGTGTCCTCGTCGTCGACCATCTCGCCGACGGCGACACGCACGTCCTCGTCCGTCATGCCGTCGTCGGGCCCGATCACACGGTCGGGCAGGATGTCGGCATCGGGCGTCACCGTGCCCTCGACGTCCGCGCGCTCGCCGGTGCCCGAGGCATCGGTGGCGCCGCCCAGCGGCTCCAGCATCGGGCCGCCGGGGCTGTCTTCCGGGCGCGCCAGGAAGGCGTCTTCGCCCACCGTGTCGCTGCCGCTGTCCGAGTTGTCGCTCGGGCCGAGCAGCGTGGTGTCGTCGTCGTGGGGCAGGGTGTTGTCGGCATTGCCGAGGAGGCTGCTTCGGGCCATGGGTTGCTCCTTCTTGGGGCCGGCACGGCGCCGGCACGTGGGAACACCTTGCGTGGCAGCCCGTCGCTGCCATGTGGGAATGGGCCGATGGGGCCTGTCAGGGGCGCGGGCGAGCGCCGCCGCCCGCAGGCGCCCGGGCCGGGGCGCGGTGCCGAGGTCGGACGTCGATGTAAGCCGGCCTGCGCGCCGGCCCAGCCCGATCAGCCCGATCAGCCCGGCACGAGCATGAAGGTGGCATGCAGCCCGGCGACGGCCGACGGGCCGACCCAGAGGTCGAACTCGCCGGTGTCCACCGTGGGCCGCATGTCGGCGCCGGTGAAGAGCAGGTCGTCCCGCGTGAGGGTGAAGCGCACCTGCACGGTCTGCCCGGCCTCGATGCGCACGCGGCGGAAGTCCTTCAGTTCGCGCACCGGCCGCGTGAAGCTGGCGGCGCGGGCGCCGATGTAGAGCTGCACCGTCTCGTCGACCGCGCGTGCGCCCGTGTTGGCGACGGTGGCGACCACGCTCAGGGGCTGGCCGGGCGTCAGGCGGCCGGGGCTGAGTTCCAGGGCGGCGTACTGCACCGGCGCATAGCCGAGCCCATGCCCGAAGGCATAGAGCGGCTCGTTGGTCGCGTCCAGGTAGCGGGTGCGAAAGCGTCCCGGCCCGCCCTGCGCATCCGGCCGGCCGGTGCGCTTGTGGGCGTAGTAGAAGGGCACCTGGCCCGGCGTCTGCGGAAAGCTCACCGGCAGGCGGCCCGAGGGCGAGACATCGCCGAACAGGATGTCCGCGATGGCCGGGCCGGTTTCCGTGCCCAGGAACCAGGTGACCAGCAGCGCCTGGGCATTGCGCACCGCGCCGCGCAGGGCCAGCGCGCGGCCGTTGCGCAGCAGCACGACCACCGGCTTGCCCGTGGCGGCCACGGCTTCGGCCAGTTGCTGCTGGGCCGGGGGCACCTCGATGTCGGTGCGCGAGCGCGACTCGCCGGACATCTGGTCGCTCTCGCCGAGCGTCATGACCACCACGTCGGCCTGGCGTGCGGCGGCCACGGCCTGGGCGATGCCGCCGTCCAGCGGCGATTCCACGTCGCTGCCGCGCACGACGGTGAGCAGCGACGCGTCGGCCAGCTGTGCGCGGATTGCGTCCTCGATGCCCACCGGCGGCAACTGGCCGGGAAAGGGCCGCCACGGGCCGAACAGCGAATGCGCATCCGCGAAGGGACCGATCAGCGCGATGCGCCGGCCCGAGCGGGGCAGCGGCAACACATCGCTGCTGTTCTTCAGCAGCACGATGCAGCGCTGCGCCGCCTCGCGGGCCAGCTGGCGGTGGGCGACGCCGTCGAAGCGCGGCGGCGCGCCGGGTGCGTCCTCCTGCAGGCCGCGGAAGGGCTGCTCGAACAGGCCCAGCCGCTGCTTGACGCGCAGCACGCGGCGCACCGCCTGGTCCAGCCGCGCCATGGCGACGTCGCCGCTGCGCACCAGCTCGGGCAGGTGGCGCATGTACAGGCCGCTCTGCATGCTGACGTCGGTGCCGGCCAGGAAGGCGCGGCGCGCGGCCTCGCGCTCGTCGGCGGCGAAGCCGTGGGCGATCAGTTCCTCGTCGGCCGTGTAGTCCGAGACCACGAAGCCCTCGAAGCTCCATTCGCGCCGCAGCACCTGCGTCAGCAGCCAGGGATTGGCGTTGGAGGGCACGCCGCCGATCTCGTTGAAGGCGGCCATCACCGACAGGGCGCCGGCGTCGATTGCGGCCTTGAAGGGCGGCAGGTAGACGTCGCGCAGCGTGCGCTCCGACAGGTCCACAGCGGCATAGTCCAGCCCGCCTTCGGCCGCGCCGTAGCCGGCGAAATGCTTGGGCGTGGCGAGCATGGCGTCGGCGCGGGACAGGTCCGCCGTCTGGAAGCCGCGCACGCGGGCGGCGGCGAAGCGGCGGGTGAGCAGCACGTCTTCGCCATAGCCCTCGACCACACGGCCCCAGCGGGCGTCGCGGGCGATGTCGATCATGGGCGCGAAGGTCCAGCGGAAGCCGTCGGCCGTGCCTTCGCGCGCGGCGGCGCGGGCGGTGCGCTCCGACAGGGGCGGGTCCCAGCTCGCGGCCTCGGCCAGCGGCACCGGGAACACGGTGCGAAAGCCATGGATGATGTCCACGCCGAAGAGCAGCGGAATGCCCAGGCGCGATTCGCGCACCGCCACCTCCTGCGCGCGGCGCTTGGCCGCCAGCCCCTCGCCGTTGAACAGGCCCATGACGCGGCCCGCGCGGATGTCATCGAACTGCTGGCGCAGGCCGACCTGGCCGGTCTGCGGATTGCCCAGGATCTCCTCGGCGGCCGGCGCATACAGGCTCAGCTGGCCGACCTTTTCCTCCACCGTCATGCGCAGGATCAGCGCCTCGATGCGGGCATCGGCGGCCAGCGATTCGGCCAGGGCTTCTGCGGGTTTCTGGATCTCGGCGCAGCCGGCGAGGCCGGTGGCGACAGGCAGGGCGGCGAGGCGGAGCAGGGCTTGGCGGCGATGCATGCCGCCGATTGTCAACAAAGGTTAGAAAGCCCCCGGACGGCCCGGGCTCAGTCCTTGTAGCCCGGGCTCTCCCGGTCCAGCTTGCGCAGCAGCGCCGGCCAGGCGATGTTGGCGCCCTGGCCGGTGGTGACCTTCTTCATCACCTGGGAGATGCCGTCCATGATCCGCGGATCGACCTGCACCAGCTCGCCGCCGGCCTGGGCGTCGATCTGGATGCGGCAGGCGTTCTCGAAGGTGTACATGTGCAGGAAGGCGTCGGCCACCGTCTTGCCCACGGTGAGCAGGCCGTGGTTGCGCAGCAGCATGTAGTTGTTGCGGCCCAGGTCCTGCTGCAGGCGCGGCTTCTCGTCGTCCCGCACCGCCACGCCCTCGTAGCTGTGGTACGCCAGCGAGGCCAGCACAAAGGTGCTCTGCTGGCTGATCGGCAGCACACCGCATTTCTGCGCGCTGACGGCCACGCCGGCGCGGCTGTGGGTGTGCAGCACGCACTGCACGTCCTCGCGCGCCTCGTGGATGCAGCTGTGGATGACGAAGCCGGCCGGGTTGACCGGGTAGGGCGAGTCGATCAGCTTGTTGCAGTCCATGTCCACCTTGACCAGGCTGGAGGCCGTGATCTCGTCGAACATCATCCCGTAGGGGTTGATCAGGAAGTGGTGGTCCGGCCCCGGGATGCGGGCGCTGATGTGGGTGAAGACCAGGTCGCTCCAGCCGTAGAGCGCGACGAGGCGGTAGCAGGCGGCGAGGTCCACGCGCAGCTGCCATTCCTCGTCGGAGACGAGGCGGCGGACTTCGCTGAGTTCGGCTTGGGTGGTGGCGTTCATGGCTGTCTCCTTGGGCGCCGCGCGGGCGGCAGGTTCGGATGGTCGCGTGTCGGGGCGCTGCCGGCAGCGCGCGGGCTCAAGCCGCTTCTGCCGTTAGGGCCTTCTTGTAGATGCTCTGGCGCGGCTGGGCCATCAGGCGGCGCAGCATGGGTTCGAATTCGCCGATGGGCAGCGTCTCGCCCTTCGGGTCGAAGGCCGGGTTGTCGTAGAGCTCGCAGAACTCGGCCGTGCGGTCGAAGTGCGGATGCGTGCGGAACTGCTCGCGCAGGTCCCGGTCCAGCCCGATGTGGTGGAAGAAGTAGTGGCCCTGGAAGATGCCGTGGTGCTTGACCATCCAGTGGTTCTCTTCGCTGACGAAGGGCTGCAGGATGGCCGCGGCGATGTCCGGATGGTTGAAGGCGCCCAGCGTGTCGCCGATGTCGTGCAGCAGGGCGCAGACCACGTACTCGTCGTCCCGGCCGTCGCGCAGTGCGCGGGTGGCGGTCTGCAGGCTGTGGGTGTAGCGGTCCACCGGAAAGCCGCCGTAGTCGCCCTCCAGCAGCTTCAGGTGCGCCATCACCCGCTCGGGCAGCCCGCCGGCGAAGTGCACGAACTCGCCGCTGATGGCCTGCCAGTCCTCGCGCGTGCTGTCCTGCATGCGCACGAAAGTCGCCCTGTGGGCCATGGTCGTCTCCGTCGTTGTCGTGGGGAAACGGCACTGTAGGCCTGCGCCGCGGGTGGCGCCTGTCCGGCAGACGACAGGAGGGGCGAATGCGTTCAGCCGCGAAGCGGCATGGGGGGGCTAGATCCTCTTGAACACGACGTCCCAGACGCCGTGGCCGAGCTTGATGCCGCGGTTCTCGAACTTGGTGAGCGGCCGGTAGTCCGGCTTCGGCGCGAAACCGCCCGCATCGGGCGCCGCCGTGTTGGCCAGCAGCGGCTCGCCCGACAGGACCTCGCCCATCTGCTCGGCATAGGGCTGCCAGTCGGTGGCGCAGTGCAGGTAGCCGCCGGGGGCGATGTGCTCGGCCAGCTGGCGCACGAACGCCGGCTGGATCAGCCGGCGCTTGTGGTGGCGCTTCTTGTGCCACGGGTCGGGAAAGAACACGTGCACGCCGGCCAGGCTGCCGGGCGGGATCATGTGCTGCAGCACCTCGACCGCGTCGTGCGCCACGATGCGGATGTTGGCCAGGCCCTGCTCGCCCGCGCGCTTGAGCAGCGCGCCTACGCCGGGTTCGTGCACCTCGCAGCACAGGAAGTTGTCGCCCGGCCGCACGCGGGCAATGTGCGCCGTGGCCTCGCCCATGCCGAAGCCGATCTCCAGCACGGTGGGGGCCGCGCGCCCGAAGGCCTCGGCGAAGTCCAGCGGGGCGGGGCGGTAGGCGATCAGGAATTGCGGGCCGAAGTCCGCGTAGGCGCGGGCCTGGGCGTCGGTGGTGCGGCCGGCGCGCCGCACGAAGCTGCGGATGCGGCGGTGGGGATGGTCGGTGTCGCCGGATTCGGGCGGGGCAGCGGGGGAGTCGTTCGTTTCGTCGGCGGTCACAGCGCGGGATTGTAGAGAGCGGCCCAGGGTGCGACCCAGCCCGCCAGGGCCTGTTCGACACCATCCTGCAATGGTGCCGCGGGAAGCCCGAGGGCCTGCGCGGCAGCATCCAGCGCCGCCCGCGCCGCAGCCGGGGTGCCGGTATCGATGGCCGCGGCGCCGTTCTGCTTGGACAGCTTCTCACCATGGGCACCCAGCACCAGAGGCGTGTGCAGGTAGCGCGGCATTGGCAGGCCCAGCGCGCGCTGCAGCAGGATCTGCCGCGGCGTGTTGTCGGTCAGGTCCGCGCCGCGGACCACGTCGGTGATGCCCTGCCCGGCGTCGTCGACCACCACGGCGAGCTGGTAGGCCCAGGGCCCGTCGGCGCGGCGCAGCACGAAGTCGCCCACCTCGGCCCGCACGTCCTGGTGTTGCGTGCCCAGCCGGCGGTCGACCCAGTCGATGGTGGGCGCAGGCATGCGCCAGGTGGCAAAGCGCCAGGCCCGCGCGGCCTTGCCGTTCAGGCCGTGGCGGCAGGTGCCGGGATAGACGCGCTCGCCATGCCGGTCGTGGCCGATGCCCTGCGCGGCCAGCGCGGCGTCGATCTCGCGCCGCGTGCAGCCGCAGGGATAGGCCAGGCCCGCACCGGTGAGCCGGTCCAGCGCCGCCTGGTAGCGGTCGACGCGCGCCGTCTGCCAGACCGGCGCTTCGTCCGGCAGCAGGCCGCAGCCGGCCAGCTGCTGCAGGATGTGCTCGCCCATGCCGGGCTGGCAGCGCTCGGTGTCGGCGTCCTCGATGCGCACCAGCCAGCGGCCGCCGGCCGCGCGGGCGTCGAGCCAGCTGGCCAGCGCCGCCACCAGGGAGCCCGCGTGCAGCGGGCCGGTGGGCGAGGGCGCGAAGCGGCCGACGTAGCCGGACACGGGCCTCAGGGGCTCAAAGACTCAGAGGACGGCCAGTGCCAGCTCGAGCCCCGAGACGAAGGCGTCCTCGACCCGGTGGCCCAGGCACCAGTCGCCCGCCAGGCCGATGCCCGAGGCGGCGTTCCAGAGGTGGCTGCGGCCCAGCGGCGTCTCGGTCTTGGCCTCGGTCCACAGGCGGGCCTGCGCGAAGGAGGGATCGACGCGGATGCCGGTGATCTCGGCGAAGGCGCGCAGCAGCTTGGCCTGCACCCGGGCCGCGTCGTCGCCGATGTGCTCGGCCGACCACTCGGCGCTGGCCTGCACCGTCCAGCGCTCGATGCGCCCGCGCCCGGGCTTGGACGATTCGCGCGCCAGCCAGGCCACGCGATGGTGGGTGGAGCGGGCGCAGTTCCATTGCGGGCCCAGGTGCGGCAGGCCGGGCTGGCTGGCCTGCGCGAAGGCGATGTGCAGCGACCAGCAGGGCGCGATGCGCACCGGCGCCAGCGGCGCGGCCAGGGCCGGTGCCACGGGCTGCAGCAGGCCCCGCGCCACGCTGGCCGGCACCGCGAGCAGCACGGCGTCGAAGCCGGCATGCACGGCATGGCCGTCGGCGTCGCCGGTGGTGCGCAGCTGCCAGCGGCCGGGCTGCAGCGTGTCGGCCTCCAGCTGCGCGACGGTGGTGTCCAGGTGCAGGGCATCGCCCAGGGGCGCGGCCCAGTGGGAGGCCAGGGCGTCCATGCGGGGCAGGCCGACCCAGTGCGGCTCCAGGCCGGGCAGCGAGGCCTCGACCACGCGGCCCAGGGCGTCGAGCACGCGCACGGCGTTGGCGCTCCAGGGGCGGCAGGGCGCGGCGGTGGCGTCGAGCGCCTGCCTGAAGCGCGCGTCGCGCACGGTGAAGTACTGGGCGCCGGTGTCGAAGCTGCCGGCGCGGCTGTCGATGCCGGCCAGCCGGCCGCCCGGCGTGGCGGCCTGCTCGAACACCGCGACGTCCACGCCGGCCTGTGCCAGCGTGCGGGCCGCCGCGAGTCCGGCGATGCCGGCGCCCACGATGGCGATGCGGCGGGATGGGGAGTGGGGGCGGTCGGCGGCGGTGGAAGGCATGGCGGCAGGTCGTGCAGGCAGCGGGGATAGGCGTCCGACTCTAACCGCAGCCACGGCCCGGCATGCCGCGACAGCGCAGGGCGCACGGGTTTGTCCCTGGGCGGCCCGGCGGGCAGGCCGCCTCGACGCTCAGCGCCCCCGGTGCCGCGTCAGCAGCGCCTCGCGCGTGCCGGCGTGCTCGAACTGCGACAGCCACCATTGCAGCGCCAGCCCGGGCTGCGCGGTGCTGCGCACGCGCCAGGCGGCATGCATGTGGGTGGTGGGCGCGGCGCGCTCGGTGGGCAGCGCGACCAGGTGGCCGGCCTCCAGGTAGGGCCGGGCCATCGGCTCGGGGAGGAAGCCGGTTCCCAGTCCGTGGAGCTGGGCATGCAGTTTGGCCTGCATGGTCGGCACCGTCAGCACGTCCTGGCCGGCCAGGAGGTTGACGTTCATGCCCTGCGACAGGCGGGCCGAATCGGCGGCGGCCACCGCGCGGTGCTCGCGCATCATGGCCTCGGTGACCGGCTGGCGGGTGCGGGCCAGCGGATGGTGGGGCGCCACCGCATAGACGAAGGACAGCTGACCCAGCACGCAGCTGCGGATGCCGGTGCCGGTGAAGCCGAGGCCGTCCGCGTCCAGCACCGAGCCGATGGCCAGGTCGGCCTGGCCGCTGGTCAGGGCCTCGATGGTGCCCAGCAGCGTCTCGTCGCGCAGCTTGAGCCGCGTGGGCGGCGACAGGGCATAGAAGGCGCCGACCAGGTCGTAGAGCGGGTCGCGCGCGATCACGCTGTCGATGGCGATGGTCAGCTGCGGCTCCCAGCCGGTGGCGATGCGGCGCACGCGGTTGGCGACGGCGTCGATCTCGCCCAGCAGCCGTGCGGCATCGCGCAGCAGTTCGCGGCCGGCCTCGGTCAGCCGGGCCTGGCGGGCGCTGCGGTCGAACAGCAGCACGTCCAGCGCCTCCTCGATCTGCCGCACGCGGTAGGTGAGGGCGGAGGGCACCAGGCCCAGGGCGCGGGCCGCCGCGGCAAAGCTGCCGCGGTCGGCCACGGTCTGCAGCATGGCCAGGGCATCGGGGGTCAGGACTTCGCGGGCGGTGGACATGGCGGGATTGTCATTCAGAAATTTTGAATGACGTCTTCAAGACGGTGCCATTCCAGGCCGGCACTACCGGCCTAAAGTTCATCCCATCGCGGCGCAGTCGGGTGCCGCCTACCGGGGAAGGCCGGCGCACCGGGCGCCACCGCCCGCCCCATTCGAAGGAGTTCAACATCATGCTGCAGATCCGCAAGTCCCAGGAACGTGGCTATGCCGACCATGGCTGGCTCAAGTCCTTCCACAGCTTCTCGTTCGCCGGCTACTACGACCCCGCCTTCATGGGCTGGGGCAACCTGCGGGTGATCAACGAGGACCGCGTGGCCGCCGGCGCCGGCTTCGGCACCCATGGCCACCGCGACATGGAGATCATCAGCTACGTGCTCGACGGCGAGCTGGCCCACAAGGACAGCATGGGCAACGTCGAATCGATTCCACCCGGGGACGTGCAGCGCATGAGCGCCGGCCGCGGCGTGATGCACAGCGAGTTCAACCACAAGAAGGACCAGGCGACGCACTTCCTGCAGATCTGGATCGAGCCCGACGTGCGCGGCATCGCGCCCGGCTACGAGCAGAAGCCGGTCGAGGTGGCCGACAAGCGCGGCAGGCTGGCCCTGGTGGCCGCCCCCGAGGGCGAGGCCGCCGCCGTGAGCATGCACGCCGATGCGCGGCTCTACGCCGGTCTCTTCGACGGCGACGAATCTGCCGAACTGAAGCTCGACCCGGCCCGCAAGGCTTACGTGCACCTGATCCGCGGCGCGCTGGAGGTCAACGGCCAGCGCCTGCAGGGCGGCGATGCGGCGATGATCGCGGCCGAATCGCAGCTGCGCCTGGCCGGCGGCCAGGATGCCGAGGTGCTGGTGTTCGACCTGGCGCCGTGATCGCAGAATGAGACGGCCCGCCCAGTGCGGGCCGTTTCGTCATCGACGCCTTGCGCGGTGCCGTCCGTCATGCGGCGGCCCCATTCCTTGTTTCCAATCCCGTCCAACCATTTTTTCAACGCTAGGAGCTATTCCCATGGCCATCACCCAGACCTCCACCACCACCCCGACGCAGGACGGCCTCGCCCTGGTCGGCCGCCTCATGATCGCGGCCCTGTTCATCCCGGCCGGCATCGGCAAGCTCACCGGCTTTGCCGGCACGGTGGGCTACATCGCCTCCGTCGGCCTGCCGCTGCCGCAGGTGGGCGCCGTGATCGCCATCCTGGTGGAACTGGTGCTGGGCATCGCGCTGGTGGTGGGCTTCAAGACCCGCCTCGTGGCCCTGGTCATGGCCGTCTTCACCGTGGCAGCCGCCGTCTTCTTCCACAACTACTGGGCCATGCCGCCCGAGAAGGTCATGATGATGCAGATCATGTTCTGGAAGAACGTCGCCATCGCCGGCGGCCTGCTGGCCTTCACCGCCTTCGGCCCCGGCCGCTTCAGCATCGACCGCCGTTGATGCGCGCCGCGGCCCCCGCCCCGCGCAGGTGGCCGCGCTTTCGATCCATCCTTTTCCCTGTTGCTTGAAGGAGCCACCATGACCGACATCGCCATCGTCTACCACTCCGGCTACGGCCACACCCAGCGCGTCGCCCAGGCCGTCGCCGAAGGCGCCGACGCCGCCCTGATCGCCATCGACGCCGACGGCAACGTGCCCGAGGGCGCCTGGGACACCCTGGCCGCGGCCAAGCTGATCGTCTTCGGTTCGCCGACCTACATGGGCGCGCCCAGCTGGCAGTTCAAGAAGTTCGCCGATGCCTCGTCCAAGGTCTGGTTCGTCCAGGGCTGGAAGAACAAGCTCTTCGCCGGTTTCACCAACAGCGCCACCATGAATGGCGACAAGTTCGCCACCATCGCCTACTTCTGGCAGCTGGCCATGCAGCACAGCGGCCTGTGGGTGGGCATGGGCATGATGCCGAGCAACAAGAAGGAATCGACGCGCGACTCGCTCAATTACGTCGGCGGCTTCGGCGGCCTGATGACCACCTCGCCGTCGGATGCGAGCCCGGCCGAGATTCCCGCCGGCGACCTGCAGACCGCCCGCGCCTTTGGCGAACGCCTGCAAGGCGCGCTGAAGCTGCTGGCCTGACGCCGCAGCACCCTTTCCACGCCAGCAGAAACCGAAAGCCGCCATGTCCGACCTTCTCACGCTTCATCCGCATGCCAAGGACCTGGGCGGCGGCTTCAAGGTCCGGCGCGTGTTGCCGGCCGCGCAGCGCCGCGCGGTCGGCCCCTTCGTCTTCTTCGACCACTTCGGGCCGGCCACCGAGACGCCGGAGGACCAGCACGACGTGCGGCCCCATCCGCACATCGGCCTGGCGACGGTGACCTACCTGTTCGAGGGCGCGATGATGCACCGCGACAGCCTGGGCTCGGTGCAGGAGATCCGCCCCGGCGCCGTCAACTGGATGACCGCCGGCCGCGGCATCGTGCACTCCGAGCGCAAGCCCGAGGCGCTCAAGGACCAGACCTACGTCAACCACGGCCTGCAGCTGTGGTGCGCTCTGCCGCGCGCGCACGAAGAGGTCGAACCCAGCTTTTCGCACACGGGCGCCGCGGACATCCCGGCGACCGAGGTCGAGGGCGTGCCGGTGCGCGTGCTGGTGGGCGAGGCCTTCGGCCTGCGCTCGCCGGTGCCGACACTCATGCCCACGCTGTACCTCGACATCGCGCTTCCCGCGGGCGCGGCCTTCTCACTGCCGCCGCTGGCGCCGCAGATGGCCGTCTATGCCATCGATGGCGAGGTGCGCATCGACGGCGAAGCGCTGCCGATGCACACCATGGGCGTGCTGCCGGACGAGGAGTCGGGCGCCGACGAGCGGGCCGCGGTGCGCATCACGGCCGATGGCGCCCGCCGCCTGGTGGTGGTGGGCGGCGCGCCGCTGGACGGGCCGCGCTTCATGAGCTGGAACTTCGTCTCCAGCAGCCGCGAGCGCATCCTGCAGGCGGGCGCGGACTGGGAGGCGCAACGCATGGGCCATGTGCCGGGCGAGACGGAGTTCATCCCGCTGCCCGACCATCCCTTCAAGACGCAGTCATCGACCAGTGCGGCCGAGCCGGAAGGTAATTCGAAGGCCTGATCGAGGCGTCGTTCAGCCCTGCTTGAGAGGCAGGTCCGGATCTTCGAAGGCCCGGGCGCTCGCATGCGTCGAGCGCGCGCTCAGGTCCGGCGCCAGGGCTTCCCGGCCGTCGAACACGAAGCAGTCGCCGCGGTAGTGCGCGCCGCCCACTTCCTCGAAGTACTTGAGGATGCCGCCTTCGAGCTGCAGCACGTTCGTCAGCCCCAGCTCGTGCATGTAGATGGCGGCCTTCTCGCAGCGGATGCCGCCGGTGCAGAAGCTCACCACCGTCTTTCCTTCGAGTTCCTCACGGTGCGCATGCACCGCCGCCGGGAATTCGCTGAACTTGCCGATGCGCCAGTCGATGGCCTGCTCGAAGGTGCCGTAGTCGACCTCGAAGGCATTGCGGGTGTCGAGCATCACCACCGGCGTGCCGGCGTCGTCGTGCCCCTGGTCCAGCCAGCGGCGCAGCGTCGGCGCGTCCACCGCCGGCGCGCGGCCGGCCGAGGGGCGGATGGCGGGATGGTCCATGCGGATGATCTCGCGCTTGTTCTTCACCAGCATGCGGCGGAAGGGCTGGTGGGCGGACCAGCTTTCCTTGGGCGCGAGCGGGGCAAAGCGCGGATCGGCCCGCAGTTCGGCCACGAAGCCGCGCACGGCGTCGGCAGCGCCCGCCAGGAAGAGGTTGATGCCTTCCTCCGCCAGCAGGATGGTGCCCATCAGGCCCAGCGCGCGGCAGCGCGCGAGCAGTTGCGGCCGCAGCGTGTCGCGGTCGCCGATGGGCACGAAAAGATAGGCGGAGATGTTGAGCACGGATTCGGACACGGCGCGGATTGTAGGAAGCCGCTCTGCCGCGGCGCCTAGGCCCGCATCTGCGCGGCCAGCGCCTGAAGCGCCGGCGCCAGCGCGGGATGCCGGAAGGCATAGCCCGCCTCCGCCGCCACCGCCGGCACCACGCGGCGGCCCGCCAGCAGCAGGTCCGACATCTCGCCCATCGCCAGCCGCAGCACGGCGGCCGGCACGCGCAGGTGCACCCGGCGGCCGAAGGAGGCGGCCAGCGCCCGCGCGAACTCGGCCTGCGTCGGCGTCTCGGGCGCGACCACGTTGACGGGGCCCGACAGGCCCTCCTGCGCCAGCGCGAAGCAGGCCAGGCCGACCACGTCGTCCACATGCACCCAGGGCGCGGGCTGGCGGCCGTCGCCGAGCACGGCACCCAGGCCGAGCCGCGCGGGCAGCGCCTGCGGCGGATAGGCGCCGCCGTCCGCACCCAGCACCACGCCGAAGCGCATCCGTACCACCCGGACGCCCAGGGCCTCGGCCTGCTGCGCGTCGCGCTCGATGGCGGCGCAGAGGTCGGACTGGAACTGGCCGGGCTGCGGCGGTGCCGTCTCGTCGCAGGGCAGGTCCGCCCCCTGCGCGACCTTGCCGTACCAGCCGATGGCCGAGGCCACGAGCAAGGCGCGCGGCGGCCGCTCCAGGCGGTGCATCAGCCCCAGCAGCTTGGCCGCGGGGGCGGCGCGGCTGCGCATCAGCTCCTCCCGGCGGGCCGCCGTCCACGGCTGGCCCAGCACCCGGGCACCGGCCAGGTGGATGCAGGCATCGATGCGGGTGTCCGGGGCGATGTCGCCCAGCCGGTCGAGCACGCGCACCTCCGATCCCAGCGTGCGGCGGGCGCGCGCCGCATCGCGCGACAGCACCATGACCGTGTGGCCGTCGGCCAGCAGGCGGGCCACCAGATGGCGGCCGACGAAGCCCGTGGCACCGGTGACGAGCAGGGTCTGGGGCATGGCGGGTCTCCGTGGATGGACGAACGGATTCAAACCGCGGCCTCGCCGCGCCGGATGGCGGCCGAACGCTCGGCGATGCGTCGGCGTTCCTCCGCGTCCAGGCGCTGCAGGTTGCGCAGCTGCATGGTCATGCGCGGATTGGCCGACAGGCGCGCCTCGTGGCGGGCGAGGAAATCCCAGTACAGCGTGGTGAAGGGGCAGGCATCGTCGCCCAGCCGTTCGGCCGGCTTGAAGCGGCAGCGGCTGCAGAGGCTGCCGGCGCTCATGCGCTCGATGTAGCGGCCCGAGGCCACATAGGGCTTGCTGCCCATCAGGCCGCCGTCGCCGAACTGGCTCATGCCCAGCGTGTTGGGCAATTCCACCCATTCCACCGCATCGACGTAGACCGCGAGGTACCAGGCATGCACCTGCTGCGGCGCGACGCCCAGCAGCAGGGCATAGAGGCCGGTGACCATGAGCCGCTGGATGTGGTGGGCATAGCCGTGTTCCAGCGTCTGGCCGATGGCGTCGGCCAGGCAGGCCATCGGCGTCTCGCCGGTCCAGTAGAAGGCGGGCAGCGGCTCCTGGGCGTCGAGGGCGTTGAGTTCGAGGTAGCGCGGCATGCGCGTCCAGTAGATGCCGCGCACGTATTCGCGCCAGCCCAGGATCTGGCGGATGAAGCCCTCGGCGCTGGCCAGCGGCACGTGGCCAGCGCGGTAGGCCTTTTCGACGGCGCCCACCACCTCGCGCGGATGGAGCAGCTTGAGGTTCATCGCGGCCGAGAGCCGCGAATGCCAGAGCCAGGGCTCGCCCGGCCACATGGCGTCCTGCCAGTGGCCGAAGTCGGCCAGACGGTGGGCGACGAAGTCGTCCAGCGCTTCCAGCGCCTGCGTGCGGGTGACCGGCCAGGCGAAGTGGGCCAGATTGCCCGGCCGGTCGGCAAAGCGCCGGGCCACCATGTCGAGCACGCCCTGCGTCAGCGGATCGGGCGGGAAGGCCGGTCCTTCCGGCACCAGGCCGGGGCCTTGCCTGCCGAAGGCGGCGCGGTTGTCGGCGTCGTAGTTCCACTGGCCGCCGGTGGGCGCGTCGCCATCCATCAGCACGCCGTGGCGCTGTCGCTGCTCGCGGTAGAAGAATTCCATGCGCAGCTGGCGCCGGCCGCGGGCATGCGCGGCGAAGTCGCGCACGGTGCAAAAGAAATGGCGGTCTTCGCGGACGTCCAGCGGC
This sequence comes from Pseudacidovorax intermedius, assembly GCF_001476815.1. Classification (GTDB taxonomy): domain Bacteria; phylum Pseudomonadota; class Gammaproteobacteria; order Burkholderiales; family Burkholderiaceae_C; genus Xenophilus; species Xenophilus intermedius_A. The sequence goes on from NZ_LDSL01000131.1 coordinate 16,039, forward strand.
AGGCCGGCCGCCTCGGCCACCGCCTTGATCGCCTGCAGCACGCGATGCTCGCCGGGCGCGGTCATCGCCAGGGCCTGCGGCCGATGCGTGCGGATGGCCAGTTCCAGCTCGGCCGCCAGGCTGCCGCGGTTGCCCTCGCCGTCCAGCCGGGTGTAGTGCACCGTGCGGCCGGCCTCCACCAGCGCATGGGCGAAGTGCCGCATGGCGGCCAGGAAGATGGCGATGCGCGGCTGGATCGACCAGACATGGCTGGCCTCTTCGACCACCTCGGCCATCCAGACGGCGTCCTGCGCCGGGTCGAAGCCGTCGAAGCCGCTGGCCTCCAGGTCCAATTGGTCGCCCAGGACGATGACGAGGCGGCGCAGGCTCACCGCGGCGCCTCCGCGCGGCGGCGCCGGCAGGCGTCGGAGCAGTAGCGCACCTGCTCCCAATTGCGCGCCCAGGCCTTGCGCCAGCTCATCGGCCGGCCGCAGACGGCGCAGGGCTTGGCGGGGAGGGCGGCCTTGTTGCCCTTGAAGCCGTGGGAGTCGGGCATGCGGTGCTCGGCAGGATGGGGTGTGCAGGGTACGCAGCCGGCCGGATTTCCGATCACCGCCGGCCCGCGGGATGCGGGGGTTTTTACAATCGACCGGATGTTCGTTCACCTGCGCCTGCACACCGAGTTTTCCGTCGTCGACGGCACCACCCGCATCGACGATGTCGTCAAGGCAGCCGCCAAGGATGGCCAGCCCGCCCTGGCCATCACCGACCTCAACAACCTCTTCGGCGGCGTCAAGTTCTACAAGCAGGCCCGCGGCAAGGGCGTCAAGCCGCTGCTGGGCTGCGAAGTCGCCATGGAAGGGCTGGACGCCGACGCGCCGCCCTCCCGCGTGGTGCTGCTGGTGCAGAGCCGCGAGGGCTACCTCAACCTGTGCGAGCTGCTGGCCCGCGGCTGGACCCAGAACGTGGGCCGCGGCGAGGCCCAGGCCAAGGCCAAGTGGGCCTGGCTGGAAGAGCTGAACGGCGGGCTGATCCTGCTGTCGGGTGCCCAGGCCGGTCCGCTGGGCGCGCCGCTGGCGGCGGGCAACGACGAGCGCGCGCGCGAGGTCGCGCTGCGCCTGGCCGGCCTGTTCCCGCACCGCTTCTACCTGGAGCTGCAGCGCGCCGGCCGGCCCGAGGACGAGCCGCACGTGGTCGCCGCCGTCAAGCTGGCCGCGCGCCTGTCGCTGCCGGTGGTGGCCACGCACCCGGTGCAGTTCCTGGAGCCGGACGAATTCGAGGCCCACGAGGCCCGAGTCTGCATCTCCGAAGGCGAGATCCTGGGCAACCAGCGCCGCGTGCGCCGCTTCACCCGCGAGCAGTACTTCAAGAGCGCCGAGCAGATGTGCGCGCTCTTCGCCGACGTGCCCAGCGCCATCGCTAACACGGTGGAGATCGCCCGCCGCTGCAACCTGACGCTGGTGCTGGGCAAGCCGCGGCTGCCCGACTTTCCGACGCCTGGCGGCGTGCCCATGGAGGAGTTCTTCCGCCTGGCCTCCTTCGAGGGCCTGGAGGAGCGCCTGGTGCACCTCTACCCCGACCCGGCCAAGCGCGACAAGCAGCGCCCGCGCTACGTGGAACGGCTGGAATTCGAGATCGGCACCATCCTCAAGATGGGCTTCCCCGGCTACTTCCTGATCGTGGGCGACTTCATCAACTGGGCCAAGAACAACGGCTGCCCGGTGGGCCCGGGCCGGGGTTCCGGCGCCGGCTCGCTGGTGGCCTATGCGCTGAAGATCACCGACCTGGACCCGCTCGAATACAACCTGCTGTTCGAGCGCTTCCTGAATCCGGAGCGGGTGTCCATGCCCGACTTCGACATCGACTTCTGCCAGGGCAACCGCGACCGCGTCATCGAGTACGTCAAGCAGAAGTACGGCCGCAACGCCGTGAGCCAGATCGCCACCTTCGGCACCATGGCCGCGCGCGCCGCCATCCGCGACGTCGGCCGCGTGATGGACATGAGCTACAACTTCTGCGACGGCATCAGCAAGCTCATCCCCAACAAGCCGGGCAAGCCGGTCACGCTGCAGTACCCGCCCAAGGACTTGTCCGAGGCCGACAAGGAGAAGTACGCCATCGCCGCCGAGCCGCAACTGGCCGAGCGCATCGAGAAGGAAGAAGAGGTCAAGACCGTCGTCGAGATGGCGCAGCGGCTGGAGGGCATGACCCGCAACATCGGCATGCACGCCGGCGGCGTGCTGATCGCGCCGGGCAAGCTCACCGACTTCTGCCCGCTCTACCAGCAGCCGGGCAGCGAGTCGGCGGTGAGCCAGTACGACAAGGACGACGTGGAGGCCATCGGCCTGGTCAAGTTCGACTTTCTGGGCCTGGCCACGCTCACCATTCTGGAGATCGCGCGCGAGTTCATCGTGCAGCGCCACAAGAACCGGGCCGACTTCGCCTACGAGAACATCCCGCTGGACGACAAGCCGACCTACCGGCTGTTCCAGGAAGGCAAGACCGAGGCCGTGTTCCAGTTCGAATCCCGCGGCATGCAGGGCATGCTGCGCGACGCGCGGCCGACGCGGCTGGAAGACCTGATCGCCCTGAACGCGCTGTACCGCCCGGGCCCGATGGACCTGATCCCCAGCTTCGTGGCCCGCAAGCACGGCCGCGAAGAGGTGGAGTATCCGCACCCGGCCGTGGCCGAGATGCTCTCCGAGACCTACGGCATCATGGTCTACCAGGAGCAGGTGATGCAGACGGCGCAGATCCTGGGCGGCTACTCGCTCGGCGGCGCCGACCTGCTGCGCCGGGCCATGGGCAAGAAGAAGGCCGAGGAAATGGCCGAGCACCGCGAGAAGTTCCGCGCTGGTGCCCTCGCCACCCACGGCATTCCGCAGGACAAGGCCGACGAGATCTTCGACCTGATGGAGAAGTTCGCGGGCTACGGCTTCAACAAGTCGCACGCCGCGGCCTACTCGCTGCTGGCGTACCACACCGGCTGGCTCAAGGTCCATTACACGGCCGAGTTCTACTGCGCCAACATGACGGTGGAAATGGACAACACCGACAAGCTCAAGGTGCTGTTCGAGGACGCGGTCAAGAACTTCGGCATCAGCTTCGAGCCGCCGGACGTCAACCGCGGCCGCTACCGCTTCGAGCCGGTGAGCGACAAGGTCATCCGCTACGGCCTGGGCGCCGTCAAGGGCACGGGTCAGCTGGCCATCGAGGCCATCGTCAAGGCGCGGGAGGAGGGCGGCCCCTTCCAGAGCCTGTTCGACTTCTGCGCCCGGGTGGACCGCCAGCGCCTGAACAAGCGCACGGTGGAGGCCCTGATCAAGGCCGGTGCCTTCGACACCCTGCATGCCGACCGCGCAGCCCTGGTGGCCTCGCTGGACCGCGCCTTCGACTATGCCGCGGCGCAGGAAGCCAACGCCAACCAGGGCGGCCTGTTCGACATGATGGACGGCGGCCCCGGCTGCAGCACCGAGGCGCCGCCGCTGGCCGAAGTCACGCCCTGGGGCGTGAAGGAGCGGCTGACGCACGAGAAGACCGCCATCGGCTTCTACCTGTCGGGCCACCTGTTCGACGAGGTGTCGCGCGAGGTGCGCCAGTTCGCGCGGCGGCAGATCGACGAGCTGATCGACAGCCGCGAGCCGCAGATGATCGCCGGCATCGTCAGTGGCCTGCGCGTCATCAGCGGCCAGCGCGGGCGCCTGGCCATCTTCGCGCTGGACGACAAGACGGCCACCATCGAGGCCGTGGCCGACGAGGCGGTGCTGGACGCGGCGCGCAACCTGCTCAAGGAAGACGAGCTGGTCATCGTCAGCGGCCGGCTGCAGCCGGGCCGCGGCGGCTTCGAGCCGCGCTTCAACGTGCAGCAGGTGTGGGACCTGGCGGCCGCGCGCTGCCGCTTCGGCAAGTACCTGCGCGTGGCCGTGAACGGCAAGCTGCCGGACATCGCACGCATCGTGCGCGACCACCCGGCGCGCGTCGAGGCGACCGAGCAGGGCGACGTGCACCGCGGGCTGCCGGTGCGGCTGGCGCTCAGGCGCGCGGGCGCGCAGGTGGAACTGCAGCTGGGCGAGTCGGCGCGCTTCTTCCCGGTCGATGCGGCGCTGGCCAGCTGGATGGCGCAGGCCGAGGCGGGGCAGGCGGCCATCGTGTACGAGTCGGCATGAGCGCGTCGAACATGGACACCACGCTGCGCACGCTTTATCCCGCCATCGAGCCCTACGCCACCGGCATGCTGGACGTGGGCGATGGCCACCGCGTCTACTGGGAGCGCTGCGGCACGCCCGGCGCCACGCCGGTGGTCTTCCTGCACGGCGGGCCGGGCGGCGGCATTTCGCCCGCCCATCGCCAGCTCTTCGATCCGGCGCGCTACGACGTGCTGCTGTTCGATCAGCGCGGCTGCGGCCAGTCCACGCCCCACGCGAGTCTGGAGGCCCACACCACCTGGCACCTGGTGGCCGACATCGAGCGGCTGCGCGAGGAGATCGCCGGCGTGCCGCGCTGGCAGGTCTTCGGCGGCTCCTGGGGCTCCACGCTTGCGCTGGCCTATGCCCAGACGCATCCGCAGCGGGTGAGCGCGCTGGTGCTGCGCGGCGTCTACACCGTCACGCGGGCCGAGCTGCAGTGGTACTACCAGTTCGGCGTCTCCGAGATGTTCCCGGACAAGTGGGAACGTTTCCAGGCGCCGATCCCGCCCGAGGAACGCCACGACATGATCGCGGCCTACCGCCGCCGGCTGACGGGCGACGACGAGGCCGCCCGGCTCGCCTGCGCGCAGGCCTGGACGATCTGGGAGGGCGAGACCATCACGCTGCTGCCCGACGCGGCCTTCAGCGCGCCCTTCCGCGACCCGCATTTCGCGCTTGCCTTCGCCCGCATCGAGAACCACTTCTTCGTGCACGGTGCCTGGCTGGAGGACGGCCAGCTGCTGCGCGACGCGCACAAGCTCCAGGGCATTCCCGGCGCCATCGTCCACGGCCGATACGACATGCCTTGCCCGATGCGCTATGCCTGGGCACTGCACCAGGCCTGGCCCGAGGCGAACTTCCACCTGATCGAAGGCGCGGGCCATGCGTACTCGGAGCCCGGCATCCTGGACGCGCTGATCCGCGAGACCGACCGCCTGGCGGATCTGCGCTGATGGGCGGCGGAAGCGTTGCGCGGCGGCAGGATCTGGCGTCGGCCGAGGCCGGCACAGGCCGCGTGGATTCGCCGCGGGCCGCCTTCGCACGACTGCTGGCCGACATCGAGGCTGCCCGCGCGCGGCTCGCCGACTGGCAGCAGCTGGCGGATCGCCTGAACGTGCAGTACGCGCGCGAGGTCGCGCCCCTGCACGAGACCTACGACGCGCTGCGGGCAGAACTGGTCGAGCGGCTCGATGCGTTGGCCTCGGGCGGCGAGCGGCTGTCGCACCCCGAGCGGGTGGGGCTGCATGAACTCATCGCGCAGCTGGCCGGCGAAATGGCCGACACGGGCGACGCGGCGCGGCGCGCGGCGATGCAGCGCCTGCGGGCCTACTACGCGCCGGAGGAGGCCGCGCCGGCAGAAGGGACGCACGGCCCTGGCAGTGGGGCGGAGGCGATGGCCCCCACGACTGACGACGTTCTGGACGACGACCCGGCGGCCCTGGCCGAACGCGCCGAGGCCGAGGCCCGCGCCGCCGCCGAGCGCGCCGAGGCCGCCCGCAATGCCCACCGCGACCGGCGCGCCCGCCAGGCCCAGGAGCGCGCTGCCCGGGCCGAGGCCCGAGAGACCACCGTGCCGCTGCGCGAGGTCTTCCGCCGCCTCGCCAGCCAGCTGCATCCCGACCGCGAGCCCGATCCGGTCGAGCGGGCGCGCAAGACCGCGCTCATGCAGCGCGCCAACCGCGCCTACGAGGCCGGCCAGTTGCTCGAACTGCTGGAGATCCAGCAGACGCTGGCCAGCGCAGAATCCAGCCGCCTGGCGCAGATGAACGAGGACGCCATCGCCCGCTACAACCAGCTGCTGGCGAGCCAATTGGCGGATCTGCAGTCGCAATGGCGGGCCGAGCAGCAGCGGCTGGCACAGGCCTTCGGGCTGCCCGCGCATCCCACGCTCACGGCGGCCAGCTTCGAGGCCGACCTGCGCGCACGCAAGCAGTCGCTGGTGGCGGCCCAGAAGGGGCTGCGGCAGTTGCTCCATGCGCTGGAGGCGCCCGGCGCGCTGCGCGAATGGCTGCGGCAGGAAAGGGCATGGGCGCGGGAAGCGCCTGCGGCCGCTCCGAGCGCGGGGCGTCGCAAGCGGCGCTAAGTCCCGGCGTGCGCTTTGCGCTGAGCTTCAGAAGTCCTTCGGCCGCATCACGATGATCGGGAAGGGCGAGGGCACCCGGCCGTCCGTGTCGCGCGGCATCACTTCGGCGCGTTGCACCGCCCGCACCGCGGCGTCGTCCCAGGTGGGATTGCCGCTGGACTTGGTGATGCGCGGCGTGCCCACGATGGTGCCGTCCGGCGAGGTCTGGATCTGGATCTCGACCGCCGGGTTGCCGGGCACGGAATTGGGATCGAACACCACGTTGCGCTTGATCAGCGCCGCCACGCGGCCCAGGTAGCCGGCGGAGACGCCGCCGCGCTGGAGAAGGAACGGCAGGACAACATCCGCCGCATGCTGGGCCAGGCCAATGGCGGCGCCGACCAGTCCAGCGGACCGCGCTCGGGCAAGGGCAATGGCAGCGGCGGCGTCTCCGCCGGC
>NZ_LDSL01000132.1 GCF_001476815.1 Pseudacidovorax intermedius
GCAGACGCTGCCGCCCAGCAGGACGGTGGCGAAGGCGATGAAGAGGGCGGCGTCGATGGCCGCGCTGCGGAGGCGGGTCACAGCGAGCCCATCCGATCGGCAGCGCTGGCCAGGCGCTCGCACTCGGCGGCCTGCTCGATCAGCGCAGCGTGGTAGGCGCGGGCCTTGGCGGCCACGTCATCGGCGTTGGCGTAGCGCACCTCGCCGTTGCAGCGGGCCAGCGCGGCGTCCAGGGCCTGCTCGGCCTGGCGCAGTTCGCGCTCGGTGCGGGCGATCTGGAACACCGCGTCGTCACGGTCATCCTCGTCATTCGCCGCGGCGCGCGGGCGCTCCACAGGCATCACGTCGCCGGACATGGCGGCCAGGATCGGCCGGAAGATGGGGTGGGGCTGCGGGGCCGCCGGCCCGGGCTGGTTGTGCATCGCTGCTCTCCTGTGGCACTTCGTGTGCCGATGGAGATATTGAACCACAGTTAAATCAAGCGTGCAACTACAGTTCAATCAAGTTGAACCGAACAGCGGTTGCAGATTCTCCGAATTACTGGATACTTATCCAGTATGAGAGTTCGCCTAAAGCGCCGCTTCGCCCATGGCGTCGAGTTGACCGACAAGCAGTTCGCCGACCAGGAGGAGCAGCATGGCGAACTGCAGCTGAGCACCGGCGGCGCGCTGGTGTTCGGCTGGGAGGCAGGTGGCGCTCGGCACGAATACGGCCGTTTGCATCGCCCATCGCTGAAGGCGGTCTACAAGGACACGATGAGCTTCTCGGGCATCGAACTCGACGGGAAGGTCTGGTGCGCGCAGGTGTGGTACTGCCGCATTGGGACGGGTTACGTAAATGGGATGCCGGTGCGGCCGCCCGCTCTGGAGCCGATCAACGTTTCGCCTTCCACTTCACCGGCAAAGGTGGAACAGTAGGGCCATGTGCAATCGCTACGTCGCCCCCAACGACCTGGAGATGGAGCGCCTGTTCCACATCGGCCGAGCCAACCCTGTGCCCTGGCCGCGCCAGATCTTCCCGCGCAGCCCGGGCCCGTTCATCCGCCGCGCGCGCGACGAGGCCGGCTACGAGCGAGAGCTGGCTGTTGGTGCTTGGGGGTTGATCCCCTGGTTCGCCAAGGAGGCGAAGCTGAAGTACAGCACCAACAACGCCCGCAGCGAAGAGCTGGAGGCGAAGGCCACGTTCAAAGACCCATGGAAGCGCGGCCAGCGGTGCATCATCCCCGCGCTCTCGTTTGATGAGCCGAACTGGCAGACTGGCAAAAATCAGTGGTGGACGTTCCGCCGGGCCGACGGCCAGCCGTGGGGCCTGGCGGGCCTCTGGAACATCTGGACGGACAAAGCCACAGGCGAGGTGCACGAGAGCTACACCATGCTGACGATCAACGCGGATCAGCACCCGCTGATGCGCCGCATGCACAAGCCGGATCCGAAACTGCCGCCGGACCAGCAGGACAAGCGCAGCGTGATCCCGCTGGAGCCGGCGGATTGGGATCAGTGGCTTGCAGGCACCGTGCAGGAAGCGCGCGGGCTGCTACGTCTCGCGCCGGTGGAGGTGTTCGACGCTGGACCTACCGAGGAGGTGACGTCATGAAGCTCGAAATCTATTACCCGTCGGCCAACCCGGAACAGCTGCAGGCCGCATTGACGGCAGCGATGGCGGTTTTCGAACAGGCGGACGTGGATCCCTACGACGCCTGGCTCGCCTGGGCAGAGGCCGAGCGATGGGGCGAGACGGGCTACATGGAAGCCTTCCGACCCAGCGATGAGTACCAGCGTCTGATCGACCTGACATCCCAGGCCCAAGTTGCTGCGAACGAGGTGCTTGGCGTGCCGCCGGGCGAAGTCGTCACGCTCGACTTCGTGGATGGATAGTTGCCGTCCGTGGCCCCTGACGCTGCTTCCGTACCATTGCTTGCATGCATTCATACGAGGCGCTCTGATGGACTGGCTGGACTATGCTGAGGCGACCACGGAGCGCTCGCTGGATGTGGCACGCAAGTCCTATGACGGCCTACATGAGCGCGTCTTCAAGACCGCAACGGCGCTCACTGCGGGCGCATGGGCGGCAGGAGCCTATTCGCTTGCGAGTTGGGTGGCAGAGCGTCCCCCGCTGCATTGGTGCCCGCTGGGGGTGCTTGCGGCGTACTGGTTCTTGGTCACCTACCAGCTCGTACTGCGCGGCGCTACCGCGACCCAGCTATCTCCTGGGAATGGGTGGGCCAACTTGCGGGACTACTATGCAGAACGGCTGGAGGAGCAATGTGCCGATTCCCAGGAGCGAGAGGCTGCCGCATTTCGGGCCACGCGCGAAGCAGAGCTGGATCTGAAAGACGCGCGCCTGAAGCGTTACGCCGAGGCAGTGAGCCGGCGAGCACACGCGCTCGATCAGGCTTTTCGCCTTCTGGCTTGGTCGCCTGTCTTACCGGTGCTGGCGGCGGCCATCTGCTGGAAGTGGTTCAACTAGGCCGCGGCTTGTCTCGCTGATTGTTGAAAAGCTCATCCCGCATCGGTGGTCGCGCGGGCGCGGGTGCAGGCGCTGGGGCGGGCGGTTTGGGATTGCTCATTGAGAACTCCTCATAGTTTGGTTCCATTCCAGGCCCACAGCACGCGGCCGCGGCACTTCACCTCGATAGAGCCATCGAGCACGTCAACCGTGCGCACCTTCGGGTTGTCGCTGCTGACTTCGTAGTTGCCGTCCATGCGCTGGCGCACGCGCTTGATGTAGATCCGGTCGTTCGCCTCGAGCACGTAGACGCCGTCGATCCTGGGCTCGCGCACGCCGATGTCCACCAGCAGGATGTCGCCGTCTTCGAACGTGCCCTTCATCGAGTCGCCGTAGCCATGGATGAAGCGGAGGTTCTGCAGGCCGGTGGGCTTGAGCGTGCGCGTGGCCCATTCGGGTGAGACAGGCAGGGCGCCCGTCATCACCTCTTCGCCGATGTCATCGTCACCATCGCCCATGCTTCCGCTGTTGGCCAGCAGAGGCACCGCCAGCTTCTCGAATCCTGGCAGGAAGGGCGTTTCCGTCGGCGCCGGCGGATTCACATCAGGCGCGGGGAAAGGTTCACCCTCGCCCAACGCGAGCCAGTGCTTGTCGCAGCCCAGCACATTGGCAATGCGCTCGGCCGTCTCCGCGCTCATGGTCTTGGCTTTGCCGTCGTACTGCTTCCGGATGCCCTGGTACGAGATGCCCGTCTCGCGGGCCAGCCGAGCGACGTCGATGCCGGCCCGCGCCATCGCCTTTTTGAGTCGGGCCTCTAGATCTTCAACCATGGTTTAGATCGTCGCAGCACGGCTGTGAACTGTGGTTGCCTATTGCATTGAACCGTGGTTCAATGTGCGCATGCTCAAGTCCAAAGCCATTGAACTGCTCGGCGGGTCCATCGCGGCGGCCGCCGCCGAGATCGGCATCACCTACCAAGCCGTCTACAAGTGGCCGGACGTCCTGCCCAGGTCGATTGCGGACCGCGTGATCTCCGCGCTGGCTCGCCAGGGCAAGGAAATCCCCAAGGACATTTTGCAAGCCGCCCCCGCCGAGCCCGCAGGGCAGGGGGCTTAAGCCGTGAGCACGACTGCTGTCCGTCTGCCGCTGCCCATGGCCTACGGCGACCCGGCATTCCTCGCCTGCCTGCACGGCAGCGTCCAGCAATCCGATCTGGTCGCGCAGTTCAAGCGCCTGCATTCCGCCCGCCTCGCTCCCGGCCGTGCCGCCGACATGCGCCGCTTCGCCGAGTTCGTGCACGACTGCATCTACACGCGGCTGCCCGATGAGGCAATCGACAACCTGCGCGCTCGCGCGCTGGCAGGAGCCTGAGCCATGGTCACGCTCCTCCTCATCGGCCTCTGGCTGTTCCTCCTGGGGTTCGCCATCACGTTCATCGCTGGTGCCGATGAGCGGCGCGAGAGTGCCGGCGAAGAGCTGGGCAAGACCACGTAGGGCGGCGGCGTGAGCTGTTTCGAACATGGGACCGATGGTCCTTTTCATTTGCCCCTCGGGGGTACTCAACCCGGTTCAAAAAGCATGAGCAGCCTTGAAGACCAAGCCGAATTGCCCCTGGCGCGCAAGCCCAACCCCGTGCGGTTCCCCGCTGAGCTGGTGCGCAGCAAGAAGACCGCCGCCGCGGCGTTCACCCTGGCATGCGACGCCTCCGGCCTGGAGGACAAGGAGATCTACCTGGCCCTCGGCATCGACGCCGGCTACTTCTCCAACATCAAGAAGGGCAAGGCCACGCTTCAGGCGGACAAGGTCAAGGACTTCTGCCAGCTGGTCGAGAACACGATCTACGTCGAGTGGCACGCCTACCAGGTCGGCCATGCGCTGGTGCTGCTGAAGAGCGAGGCCGAACGGCGCGCGGAGGTCGAAAAGAAGCGCGCCGACGATGCTGAGATGAAGCTGCGCGTGCTCATGGAAGCACTCGCGGGACGGATGGCGTCATGACGCAACGCTGGTACGTGGCCGGCCCCATGACCGGGCTGCCTGATCTGAACTTCCCCGCCTTCCACGCCGCCGCAGCCACGCTGCGCGCCGCAGGCCATCACGTCGAGAACCCCGCGGAGATCAACGCGGACCCGAAGGCCGGATGGGTCGACTGCATGCGCGCCGACATCCAGCGCCTGGTGACCTGTGACGCCGTGTTGCTGCTGCCGGGCTGGCGCAACAGCCGCGGCGCGACGCTGGAGCACCACATTGCCCAGGCCCTGGGGTTGCAACTGGTGGATGCATCGTGAGCTACGACGACTTCCTCCGCCAGAAGATCAAGTTGGCGCCGTCGGCAGGCATCGACGTGCCCCTGGCCAGCATCAACCCGGCGCTCAAGCCCCACACGCGCGACATCGTGCGCTGGGCCCTGGCCGGCGGCAGCCGGGCCATCTTTGCCAGCTTCGGCCTGCACAAGACCGCCACGCAGCTGGAAATCCTGCGGCAGCTGGGCGTGCACTTCCCCGATCTGCTGCGCCTGCAGGTGGCGCCGCTCGGCGTGCGGCAGGAGTTCAAGGCAGAGATCGAAGCGCGATTTTGCGGCGAGCTCGGCATCGATCTGCGATTCATCCGGACGGATGCCGAGGTCGACGGGCCCGGCACCGTCTACATGACCAACTACGAGAGCGTGCGCGAGGGCAAGGTCACGCCCGGCCGCTTCGGCGCTACCAGCCTGGACGAGGCCAGTGTGCTGCGCAGCTACGGCAGCAAGACGTATCAGGAGTTCTTGCCCGCGTTCGAGCCGGTGCGCTTCAAGTTCGTGGCCACGGCCACGCCGAGCCCCAACCGCTTCAAAGAGCTGATCCACTACGCCGGCTACCTGGGCGTGATGGACACGGGCCAGGCGCTCACCCGCTTCTTCCAACGCGACACGCAGAAGGCCGGCAACCTGACGCTGTACCCGCACAAGGAACGCGAGTTCTGGCTGTGGGTGGCCAGTTGGGCGGTCTTTATCCAGCGCCCGAGCGACCTGGGCCACTCCGATGAGGGCTACGTGCTGCCCGAGCTGGATGTGCGGTATCACGAGGTGCCCAGCGACTACAGCGCCGCCGGCACCGAGAAGAGCGGGCAGGGCCTGCTCATCCCCGATCTTGCCATGGGCCTGTCCGCCGCGGCGAACGAGAAGCGGCAGAGCCTGCCCGCGCGCGTCGCCAAGGTGCGCGAGCTGGTCGAGGATGAGCCGGCCGATCACTTCGTGGTTTGGCATGACCTCGAAGACGAGCGCCACGCGCTGCAGGCCGCGATTCCCGAGGCCGTCAGCGTTTGGGGCACCCAGGACCTTGAGGAGCGTGAGCAGCGCATCGTGGACTTCGGCAACGGCATGCACCGCGTGCTGTCGACGAAGCCTGTGATCGCCGGCAGCGGCTGCAACTTCCAGCGGCACTGCCACCGCGAGATCTTCGCGGGCGTCGGCTTCAAGTTCAACGACTTCATCCAGGCCATCCACCGCGTGCACCGCTTCGGCCAGTCCAAGCGTGTACGCATCGACATCGTCCACACGGAGGCGGAGCGCGACGTGCTGCGCACCCTTCAGCAGAAGTGGGCCCAGCACGAGGAGATGCAGCAGACCATGACAACCATCATTCGAGAGTTCGGCCTGAACCGGCTCGCCATGCAGGACGTGCTCGCGCGTTCCATCGGCGTGCAGCGCATCGAGGTCACCAGCGACCTGTTCACCGTCGCCAACAACGACTGCGTGGAGGAGGCGAAGCTGCAGCCGGAGAACAGCGTCGACCTGATCGTCACCAGCATCCCCTTCGCCAACCACTACGAGTACAGCCCGAGCTACAACGACTTCGGCCACACGGAAGACAACGCCCACTTCTGGGCGCAGATGGACTTCCTCACGCCCCAGCTGCTCCGGATCCTGAAGCCCGGCCGCATCTACGCCTGCCACGTCAAGGACCGCATCAACTTCGGCAACGTCACCGGCGCCGGCGTGCCCACCGTCAGCCCCTTCCACGCCGAAGCTCTGTTCCACGGCATCAAGCACGGCTTCGACTACATGGGGATGGTCACCGTCGTCACCGACGTGGTCCGCGAGAACAACCAGACCTACCGCCTGGGCTACACAGAGATGTGCAAGGACGGCAGCAAGATGGGCGTCGGCTCGCCCGAATACGTGCTGCTCTTCCACAAGCCGCAGACTGACCGAACGAAGGGCTACGCCGACACGCCGATCCGCAAGGACAAGGCCGACTACAGCCTGGCGCGCTGGCAGGTGGACGCGCATGCCTTCTGGCGCAGCAGCGGCAACCGCATGCTGACGGCAGAAGAGATGGCCGGCTACGGCCCGGGCCGGCTGGCCAAGATCTTCACCGAGTTCAGCCTCGCCAACGTCTACGACTACGAATTCCACCTGCGGATCGGGGAAGAGCTGCAGGCCCGCGGCGCGCTCCCCTCCGACTTCATGAGCCTGGCGCCCGGCAGCCACCACCCGGACGTCTGGCACGACGTGACCCGCATGCTGACGCTGAACGGTGAGCAGTCCAAGCGCGCCGTCGAGCAGCACGTCTGCCCGTTGCAGTTCGACATCGTGGATCGCCTGATCGAGCGCTACAGCATGCGCGGCGAGACGGTCTACGACCCCTTCCACGGCATCGGCACGGTGGGTGTGCGCGCGATCCGCGCCGGCCGCAAGGCCCGCGGCTCGGAGCTCAACGCCGCCTACTTCATGGACCAGGTGCACTACCTGCGCGCTGCCGAGCGCGAAGCCCTGATGCCATCGCTCTTCGACTTCGAGGATCGGCCCGAAGCCGCCAACGATCAGGAGGCCCGCGCAGCATGACCGTGCCCACCACCATCCCCGCCGGCGTCGATGAGCGCTGGCCCGCCGGCCGCCCGGCCTCCCGCCTGTCTGCCTTCTTCCAGACCATGGACGGCAGCGCCATCGGCGCGAGCCTGGAGGCCCAGGCCAAGATGAGCCAGGACAGCACCCGCACGCTTGAGCGCGCCCGGTCAAAGGGCGCTGACGCCAAGACCTTCACCCTACACGGCGCTCCGCGCCACGGCGGGGCCTACACGCGCGCGAGGAACGATGGCTGACGACGCCCGGCTCAGCACCTCGCTGCCGCAGCACCCCAAGACCAAGAAGCTGGTCCGACGGCTGGGCCAGGCTGCGGCCTGGAACCTGGTGTGCCTGATTCTGTGGGCCGCCAGCGACCGCAGCGATGGCGACCTGTCCGGCATGTCGGTTGAGGACATCGAACTGTCGGCAGACTGGCTGGGGGAAGAGGGCGCCTTCGTGCGCGCGCTGGTCGAGGTCCGATTCCTTGACGGCGAAGACGGCGCGTACCGCCTGCACGACTGGCATGAGCACAACCCATGGGCTGCTGGCGCCGAAATGCGCAGTGCTAAGGCTCGCTGGAACGCTGCAAAGCGTCACCACGGCATTGCTGAGGCTGATCGACTTGTTCCCGAGTATGCAGCTGCCAGGAATGCTGCTAGCAATGCTGCGCAGCATGCTGGCAGCACAGAGCCAGCAGACGGTATGCAACAGGGCAGCAATGCTCCGTCTCCGTTTCCGTATCCGTCTCCGTCTCCGTCTGAAGAAGCCGCTTCGCGGCCTGCGCGCAAGCGCGCCGTGCCCCCCGCACATCCCGACGATGTGGGTGAGCAGGTCTGGAACGACTGGACCGCGCTGCGGCGGGCGAAGAGGGCCCCCGTCACTGACACGGTGCTGTCGGAGGCGCGACGCGAGGCCGAGAAGGCCGGTCTGTCGCTGGAGCGCTTCCTGTCCGTCTGGTGCGCCCGCGGCTCGCAGGGTCTGCAGGCGGACTGGCTCAAGCCCCATGAGCGTGGCCCCGCGGCTAACGCGCAGAGCTTCGCCGAGCGCGACCGTGACGCCGGCATGGCGCGGTGGGAGCAGATGACCGGCCGCATTCATCCCGACCGCCAGCCGCGCGGCGCCGTCATCGACATCATGCCCGCCGGACAGCCCGACCTTCTGGAGCGCTCATGAGCCTGCAGCCCAAAGTCATCGACCGCATCTTCCAGCGCTGCGCCGCCTCCTATGGCGCGGCGTGGGACCGCAGCCTCGGCACCGCTCCTCTGAATGACGTCAAGTCGGCATGGGGCCACGAACTGGCCGGCTTCGCCGACCGCCTCGGCCTGATTGCCTGGGCGCTGGAGAACCTGCCCGAAGACCCGCCAAACGCGATTCGCTTCCGCAATCTGTGCCGCCAGGCGCCGGTGCTTGATGCGCCGCCGCGGTTGGAGCGCGTTGCCGCTTCGCCCGAGCGCGTCACCGCAGAACTGGCGAAGCTGCAGCCCGCGTTGGCCAAGCCAGCCGAGCGTCGCAGCAACGTCGCGTGGGCACACGCCATCCTGGCGCAGCACCAGCGCACGGGCCGCATGAATCCCACGAAGCTGGCCATGGCTCGCGCCGCCGTGGGCCGGCCCCGATCCACCGAGCAGGAGGACGAAGCAGCATGACCACCACCATCCGAACCCTCGCCGCCATGGCGGTCGACGCGCAGACGCGCATGCAGCGCCTGGCCATCGCCGAGCGCGGCGGCGAGTATTTCGACCTTGGCGCCGTCGCCCACATGCGCAACGCCCAGCGCGCGCGCCTGGACGTGTGCGCCGAGCACCTCGCCGCGCTGCCGGCGGCTAACGACGCGGCCATGCCCGCGCTGGAGCCGGCATGAAAACGCTCGAGGACATCCGCCAGCGCTGCGTGATCCAGGACGGGCACTGGCTGTGGCGCGGCTCGCTGCGCCCCGACGGCCGGCCGAACATCTGGGCCCCCGACTACACCAAGGGCGGCATGCAGACCCAGTGCGGCCCGCGCGCCGTCTGGCACTGCAGCACCGAGCGGCCGATCCCGCCGAACTACCGCGCCTACGGCACCTGCGACGAGCGCACCCGCTGCAACCCGGCCCACGTGCGCTGCACGTCCGAGCCCGACTACGGCCGGTGGCTGGCCGAGCAGGGCGTCTACAAGGGCAAGACGAATCGCATCCTGGCCAACCGCGCGATCAGCCGCGCGCGCTCCAAGCTCACGCCGGCGCTGATCGCCGAGATCCAGGCATCGCCGGAGACGGGCGTCGCGCTGGCGGCGCGGCTGAACATGGGCACGTCGACCATCAGCAAGGCGCGGCGCGGCGAGTCCACGGCCTTCGCTGGCGGCGCGGCTGGATTCTTCGCCGGGCTGGTGCCTGCCAACGACGCCGGGAAGGCCCGGGCATGAGCCATGCAGCACCCCGACGACTGGCTGCCGCACCTGCTGTGGCTGGCCGAGCTGGACGCGAACTATGCGCGCTGGCGGGCCGCGAGCCTGCGCAAGGAATTCCCGGTGTCGCTGGCCCGGCTGCCCGCGCAGCTGGACGAGGCGCTGACCGCGGCCGGCATTCCGATTCCGCCATCGTGGACCGGGCAGAGCAAGGCCGCACCAGCGCTGGTGGACGGCGCCCCGCTGGTGTCCGACCGGCGAACCTTCGCGGAGCGCGTGCGCGATGAATACCCCGACTGCTTCCCTCCGCGTATGCGTTCCGCTGCGCACGACGACCGGCCAGAACGCGCGTGAGCACCACTTCGCCCGCGCGCGCCGCGTGAAGGCGGAGCGGCAGTCCGTGGCGTGGGCGCTGATGGGCAAGCCGCGGCCGGCCGGCCCGGTGCGGGTGCTGATGGTGCGCATCTCGCCGCCCAGCGCTACCGGCCTGTGGCAGCCGCTGGACGAGCACGACAACTTGCGCGGCTCGCTGAAGGCGCCGGTTGACCAGGTGGCCGCATGGCTGGGCCGAGACGACGCCGACCCCTCCATAGCATGGAGCTACGCCCAGCGCCGCGGCGCCAAGGGCGAGTGGGCCGTCGAAATCCAGATCGAGGAGGTTTCGGCATGCGCGCAGTCCTAATCCGCACCGCCGCCGGCCTGCGCGGCGCCACGCCCGCCGACCAGGAGGCCTGGGGCAAGTTCCGCCGCCGGCTGGAGACGATGAAGCCCGGCCGCTGGCTGCGCTTCGAGTGGAGCAGCCCGCGCAACGGGAAGCACCATCGAAAGCTGATGGCCCTGCTGCAGCTGGTCGCCGAGAACAGCGAGACCTACGACACGGTCGAGAAGGCCCTGATCGCTGTCAAGCTGGTCACAGGCCACTTCGACCTCATGGCCGACCCGAAGACGGGCGAGATCATCCAGATCCCGCGCTCGATCAGCTACGAGGCGATGGGCCAGGAGGACTTCGACCGCTGGTACAGCCAGGCGGTCGACGGCGTGCTGCAGCACATCCTGCCGACGATGGACGCGGCGAAGGCCGACCAGCTGCTGGACATGATCGTTGAAGGGTGGGGCGGGTGAAGCGCTCGGCACCGCTCAAGCGCACGGCCTGGCCGCGCCGCGCCCAGCCGAAGGGCGAGCAACGGCCGGAGCGCATCGCGCCGGTGGCGAAGCAGCTGGAGCGCCCGCCGGTGTACTGGCAGCCGGCGAACGAGCCGCACATCGCCGCGCCGAAGGTGGTGCCAGTGCGCGATGAAGCGTACCGCCGCCTCGTCGCCGCGCTCCCGTGCATCCGCTGCGGCATCCAGGGCCACAGCCAGGCCGCCCACCCGAACACCGGCAAGGGCGCCGGCACGAAGGCCGACGACCGCGACTGCTTTCCGCTGTGCGCGGATCGACCTGGCGTGCGAGGCTGCCATGCATTCTTCGACCTGGGGGCGGCCTACACGAAGGAGGAGCGCCGCCGCATCGAGAAGGTGTGGACGCGCAAGACCCAGGAGCGCCTGCGCAAGGCCGGAGCCGCGTGATGGCCCAGCAGCTGGATCTCTTCGCCACGGCCGCCGACCTGAAGCTGCAGGCTGAGCAGCTGGCCGACCCGCCCATCGTCCGTAGCATCGTCAATGCGGCGACGGCGAAGCGCCCGCGCGTGATGGGCCCGGCCAGTGTGTTCGACCTGGGCATGTCCCGGCTGCGCACCCGCAAGGCGGCGAACGACGAGCGCGCGCCGGCCAAGCCCGAGCAGCCCGACAGCGTCCGCGTGGTGTCCCGAGAGGGCGGCATCGTCCGCTGCAAGCAGGTCCGCTACGCCGACACCGAGGAAGGCCAGGAGAAGGAACGCGCCCGCCGCGCCAAGCAACGCCCGCCACGGCCCACCAAGGCGGCTGCAAAGATCAAGATGAAGGGCTCGCGCGAGTGGGCGGACAAGGAATGAGGAACTGATGGCCCGCCCGTCCAAGCTTTCCCCTCAACAGTGGGCTGACATCGAGCGGCGAATGGCCGAAGGCGAGAAGGCCAGCGACCTCGCCCGCGAGTTCGGCATCAACCCATCCCAGATCACCCGGCGCGTTTCGCAAATTTCGCAAAAGGTGCGAAACGTTGCGCAACAGGTGGCGGCGGCGCAGACCGCGCTCGCCGAATTGCCGGTGCGACAGCAGTACAGCGCCATGAGTTTGGCCGAGAAGCTGCGCAACATGTCGGCCAGCGTGGCGAGCGCCGCAGAGCTTGGGGCAAAGACCGGGCACCGGTTGCATGCCCTGGCCAATTCGGAGGTGGCGAAGGTGGATGACGCCGATCCGCTGGGGTCCATCGAGGCCCTGAAGGGTGTCGGTGTGCTCACGAAGCTGGCGAACGAGTCGCTTGCGCCGGCCTTGAACCTGATCGCTGCGAACAAGGAATCCGTGCAGCGGCTGAACGACGAGCCTCCAGAGCTACCGTCGGTCGACCCCACGAAGCTTTCCGACCAGGCGCTGGCCGAGTTGATCGCCGCCCGTGCTTAGGCTGAACGACGCCGATTGGCTCGCCATCGAGCGGGAATACTGTCGGCGCAGCCTCGTGCACTTCATCCGCCGGGCGTGGCCGGTGCTGGAGCCAGGACAGCCCTACATCCACGGCTGGCACATGGATGCGATCTGCGACCACCTGGAAGCCATCACGTCGGGCCAGATCAAGCGCCTGCTGATCAACATCCCGCCGGGCACGATGAAGTCCATGGCCTCGGCCGTGTTCTGGCCGGCGTGGGAGTGGGGGCCGCGCGGCATGCCGGCCATGCGGTTCATCGGCGCATCGCACGAGGAGAAGCTGGCCATCCGCGACAACGTCAAGATGCGCCGGCTGATCCAGTCGGACTGGTATCAGGCGCTGTGGCCGACCACGATGGCGGGCGACCAGAACGCCAAGACCTACTTCGAGAACGACCGCACCGGCTGGCGGCAGGCCTGCCCGGTGAAATCGATGACTGGCCGCCGCGGTGACCGCGTGACCTGGGACGATCCGCACAGCGTGGAGGACGCGCACAGCGACGCCGCGCTGGAGGAGGCGAACCGGATCTTTAGGGAGACGCTGCCCACGCGCCTAAACAGCCCCAAGGAATCCGCCATCCTGATCGTGATGCAGCGCCTGAGCGTCAAGGACGTGTCCGGCGTCATCCTGTCCGAGGACATGGGCTATGAGCACCTGTGCCTGCCCATGGAGTACGAGGGGCCGCGGAAGGCGACGGTGATCGGCTTCACCGACCCGCGCAAGGAGCAGGGCGAACTGCTCTTCCCCGAGCGCTTCCCCCGCGAGGTGGTCGAGCGAGACAAGAAGATCATGGGCCCCTACGCGGTGGCCGGCCAGTTTCAGCAGCGGCCGAGCCCGGCCCAGGGCGGCGAGTTCATGCCCGACCTCATGGAGGTAGTGGATGCGATCCCGGGCACCGTGACGCAGTGGGTGCGCGGCTGGGACTTGGCTGCCACAGAGGGCGCGGGCGACTACACGGCCAGTGCCAAGCTGGGCAAGTTGGCCGACGGCAGATTCGTCATCGCCAACGTCGACCGCAAGCAGTACGGCACGGCGACGCGGGACCAGTACATCAAGGCCACTGCGAGCGCCGACGGCATGGGCCGCGTCAAGCAGTCGCTGCCGCAAGACCCGGGGCAGGCTGGGAAGGGTCAAGCCAAGGCGCTGGTGGGCATGCTGGCCGGCCACCAGGCCGTCACCAGCCTGGAGAGCGGTGACAAGGTGATCCGGGCCCGGCCGCTGGCCAGCCAGGTCAACGCCGGCAATGTGCTGCTGCTGCGTGGGCCTTGGAATACAGAGTTCACCGAGGAATTGCGCCTATTCCCGAATGGCCTGCACGACGATCAGGTCGACGCGGCGGCGCGCGCGTTCAATGAACTACTTAGCCCCACTGCTGGGATCTTCTGTTAAGCAATGTCAAGCTCTTGAAAGAAAGGGCGTTAGCTTCTTGTCTATAAAATGGTTGGGACGCCAGCCCTTTGCAATTTTCTCCACCATAAAAGTGTCCGCAAAACTGTAGACATTGCCAAGGACTGGGTGCAATGAGTCAGCGATTAAGCCCAACATATACCTTGCAACCTTTGCTTTTCCTGTTTGAATCCAATGCTCGGCGGCTATCGAATCAAAATATTCCTTGACTAAGCCAGCGTCTGGGTTTGCCCCGTGGATCCACTCTCGAAACTTTGCAGACTTGTCGAGCAATACCAAATATGACTTAAATGATTGCTGCCCGCTGTCGATTACCTCAGCCAAATTTGGCATTCCAGGATGTACGACTTCAGCGAATGCATCAAGCTCATCCTGATTCCTGTGCAGGCGCTTAAGAATATCGCTGTATCGCAATGAAAGGATCGCAGATGAGGCGCCTGACGTGATGAAATCACTGCCGTAGTGGGCGGCGAGTGCAATGTCGCTTGCGGATTCCAAAAACATGGTGAGTAGCAGCGCCGTCGTGAGATCACTCACTGGTGGCGAAAGCTTTCGCCGTACAGCGTTTATTCGATCAAGATCTATTTGGTGGAAGACATGATGACCTGACTCGCCGCGCAGTATTTCAACTCTGAAATGTTCGCCAAGCTCGTAGCCTCCTGGAACTGCATTTACGATGCGGCGGAGCGCCGCGGACATGAACGATTCATCATCGAAGTAGCTCCGAAATACTTTAGACAATCCGCCCTGTGCGAAATGGTCGCTCTCCAAGCGGCGGACAGGAACCAGACGCAAAAATTGCATTGCGTATTTTTTTGCTGCGTCCGCATCCATGCCGGCTCTTTTTAGATCAAGCACCAGGCGTTCTTCTGAGGTATTTATCGGTCCGCCCGCCTGGGTGCCAGTGAGCAGGAGCAAACCAAAATCATGGAACTCAATTACTCCGGCTTTGCGCGTTGCCGTACTAAGCAACTCTTCTAAATATACAGCTGTGACGTCAGGCCGTTTTAAAATGGTAAGCAAATCGTTGCCCAAAACCATTGCGAGATGGACGATCGTTTGTTTATCAAAAACGATGTGAGTTTTCTTGTAGAAAAGCAAAGCCTCCGCAATCAATCCTGGCGAAAGTGGGGCACCGAGTGCGTTTTTTCTTAGAACAACGGATTCGAACATGGGCGGGCTAGGTACTGCCAAAGCTAGGCTCCCTAGCATGGTCGCATGACCGAGGTAGCCGTCAACTCCTACGAACTCCAGCGCGCACGCGCAGATTTCCTGCTAGGCATGGGCCTAGACGCGAAGCGCCCGACCGCCTGGAGCCAGTACGGCTACAAGCAGGAGCTGACCTTCGCCGACTTCAAGCTGGCCTATGACCGAGGGGGGGCCGGCCACGGCGCCGTCCACAAGCTGCTGGAAAAGTGCTGGCAGTCGCTGCCCCGCATCAAGCAGCCAGCCGCCGACAAGGAAACCGAGTGGGAGAAGAAGGTCGGCGCCACGCTCCGGAAGGTGGCGGCCTGGCAGAAGCTGCGGGACTTCGACCGGCGGAACATGGTCGGGCGGTATGCGGCGCTCATCTACCGCGTGCGAGACGGCAAGGCGCTGCGCGACCCGCTGGGCACCGCCTCGGAGTTGGTTGACCTGATCCCGGTCTTCGAAGACCAGATCCAGGTCACGGCCTGGATCGAGGACAAGGAGGACGAGAACTACGGCCAGCCGGCCATGTTCCAGATCCGCACCCGCTCGCCCAACGCAACGAAGGACACCCAGGCCAAGCCCGAAGACTGGCTGGACGTGCACCCCTCGCGCGTGCAGATCCTGGCCGAGGGCAGCGTGGGCGACATGTTCGACGGCGTGCCGCTGCTGCAGGCCGGCTTCAACAGCCTGGTCGACATCGAGAAGCTGAGCGGCGGCGGCGCGGAGTCGGCGCTGAAGAACTCGGCGCGCACGGTGGTGTTCCAGTACGACAAGGAAAGCGCCCCGCAGGCGCTCACGACCGAGAACCCTGATGGCACAGTCCAGGTCAAAACGGTCAGGCAGGTGCACGAGGAGCAGACCCGCGGCCTCAATCGGAATCAGGATGCCAGCATCGTGCTGCAGGGCGGCAAGGCCGAGACGCTGCAGACCACCGTCTCTGACCTGTCCCCGCAGTTCGGCATTGCCGCCAACCTCTTCGCCGCCTCGGTGCGCATCCCCTTCACCATCCTGTTCGGCCAGCAGACGGGCCGGCTGGCCAGCGACGAGGACAAGGCTGACTTCGCCGCCCGGTGCGCATCGCGCCAAGCCAATGAGCTGACGCCCATGCTGGAGCAGTTCGTGCGCCGCATGCAGGCGGCCGGGATCATTGACGCGGGCGAGTTCGAGATCGAGTGGCCGCCAGTGGATGCGCCCAGCGATGCCGACAAGCTGGCGAACCTGATCAAAGCGGCCGACGCGATGCAGAAAGCCTTCCAGGCTGGCCTCACGGAACCGCTCTTCGATGCCAACGAGCTGCGGGCCATGGTGGGCTTCGAGCCCCGCAGCAATGACGGCATGCCGGCCGAGGGAGACCCCGGCGCCGACCCATCGCAAGACCCGAGCACCGACCCGACGCCTCCCTAGCATCCCCGGGCAAAGAGGACTTGCCCATGACCGTCATCGCAAACTCGGCACAGACTGGCCTCGCGGCCGGAGCCTTCGGCAACTGGTTCGTCGCCCCCGACTATTCGTTCGTTCTGGACGTCGACAACGGCTCCATGGTCTACCTGCAGACGATGCGGGCGAGCGGCGACGCGGCAGTCAAGACCGTGGCCAGCGAGCGCACCGGCGGAGACATTCGGCCCAGCATCGTCGGCCCCTGCAGCGTGGTCATCCAGAGCGTGCCCGGCCGCCAGTACCGTGTGGCCGTGGTTGCGGCGCCGCCGGCCGGCGCCAGCGTGGCGGCAGACGCATGATCCTCGCGCCCATCGGCCCCATGATCCGGCCGGCGGTTCGCGCCCAGGTCGGGCCGCGGCTGGGCATGGGGCTGGACGCGCGCGCCCGGCGCCTGTTCACGCAGGCCCTCGGCGGCGCGATGCTGTCGGTGGACCGGCCGGAGTACCTGTACCAGGCCAACGACACGACGACACCGGTGACGGGCTACAACCAGCCCGTGGGTCGCATCCTGGACCAGTCGGGCAAAGGCACGCACTTCGGGCAGAGCACGACCACCAGCCGGCCCATGCGCATGCAGGACGCGGGCGGCTTCTCGTACCTGCAGGTCCGCACGGACGACTTCCTCCAGTCCCTCGCATCGGTCGATTACTCGGCTGCGGCGTATGTGACGACGATCATGGCGCAGATTCGGCGGCAATCCGCCAGTACGGGCGTCATCTACGAAACGACCGCGGCAACCAGCAATACGAACGGCTCTCTGGGGTGCTTCCAGAACTACGCGGGTGTGGCCGGCAACATTGGCGCGCGATCACGCGGCACAGTCATTGGTGAGGCGCAGCAGTCTGGGGATGTGCTCGGTCAGAAGACGCTCATCACGCATGTGGCATCGATCTCGGCTCCGCTGTCTCGCGTTTTCGTGGCTGGAGCAATGGCTGAAACGACGCAATCGCAGGGAACCG
The DNA here is from genome assembly GCF_001476815.1 of Pseudacidovorax intermedius. Lineage (GTDB taxonomy): Bacteria > Pseudomonadota > Gammaproteobacteria > Burkholderiales > Burkholderiaceae_C > Xenophilus > Xenophilus intermedius_A. The sequence goes on from NZ_LDSL01000132.1 coordinate 17,206, forward strand.
GAGGCTACGTTGCGGCGCCGGAGTACCTCTTCGCCCGCGCCGGCACCTCGCTCTACGCCGACCTCGACTTCTACGCAATGCTGCAGATCGCCACGGCCCAGCCGCTGACGCCGCAGCAGCTGTACATCGCGCAGCTCTGGTGCGCGAGCAAGATGGGGGTGAAGCCGTGACCGAGTACCAGCAGCGCACGGTCATCGTGCCCGACGCGCTCATCGCCCAGGTTCGCGGCCTCGTCGTGCTGATTGCAGGGGAGGGCCAGGCCGGCTTCTGCCCGCGGCGCGTGCTGCAGGGCGCGTCCACCTGGTGGCTGTCGTCCGGCCCCATCGAAGCCGCGATGGTCCCGCTGATCGAAGACCCCGCAGCGATGCACGCCGCGTGCGTCGAAGCCGGCGCGCCGACCACGCTGGCGCAGTGCAAGCAGCTTCTGGCCGCATGCATCGTGGACCCGCGTACCGGTGACGACCTACCGGCGGTGCTGGCTGAGCACGGGATGCAGTACGCGCCAGACCCCGAATCCTGATCCTCTCCCTAGCATGCCCAAGGGCGGATAGGGTCGCCCCCGAAAAGCCTTAAGCAAGCCTGCCGCCTTCGTTGTGCTGTGCAAGGAGCTTGCCTTGAACCAACCGACTCAGCCGCAGGCGTGCGGCGAACAATCCCATTCCCCCGGCGACCGGCCCGAGCGCGTGCAGTTGTCGCGCGCCAAGGGCTGGCGGATGCCGGCGAACACTGTGAAGGTCGACCGGACCACGAAGTGGGGCAATCCGTTCGTGCCGGGTCAGCCGGCGCCGCTCGGCCCGACGAAGGGTGCGCTGGTCACGGACAAGCGCCATGCCTTCGTGCTGTTCCGGTCGCTGGCCCCGCTCAACGACAAGATGGTGGCGGCAGCGCGCGAGGAACTGGCCGGCAAGAACCTCGCGTGCTGGTGCCCGAAGGACAACCCCTACGAGGATGCATGCCATGGGGCGGTTCTGTTGGAGATGGCGAACACAGGTGCGGGCGCGCTGCTGGGCCAGCTGATCCAGGGCGCCGAGGGCGGAAGCGAGGTGGCCCATGGCTGATTCCCTCGAAGGATGGATGAAGGAGGGCCGGCACCTGCCCGATGTGCTGCGCGACTTCCACGACCAGAAGGACGTGTTCATGGCGATGCACGATCTGCAAAAGCCAGCGAGCCCCTCGGACGCAATCGCGGGCCATTACAGCCTGGATTTCGTTACCGGACAGTGCTACGTCATCGACCGTTTCCTGTGGTTCATGGCACGGCGCGGGTACACGCTCCAGCGCAGCCGGGCGCGTCTTCCGTTCCGAGACCTGCAGGCGGACGTAGCAGCGGCGACGGAACGGCGCGACGCGCACGATACGTCGCTGCTGCTTTCGGTGATGGGTGCCGGCAAGAAGGCGCCCCATGGCTGACCCGCGCCCACGCCAGGCCGCCCAGGTGCGCGACATGCTGGCCCGTCTCCGCACGATGCGCGACGGCTGCGAGTTCGGCGAGTTGCGCTCCGCCTTCAACGACGCGGCCGACAGGCTGGCGGTGCTGGAGTCGAAGCTGACCCATGGCGCCGACGCGGTGGGCGCGCCGGTGTTCGTGACCAACCCCGCCGAGGGGCCGACATGACCGGCTTCCTCATCATGTGGGGACTGCTGATGCTGTCCTTTGCGGTGCGGGATGCCGGCGTGCGCATCTCGGAGGCGATCACCAAGACCGCGGCCGTGCCGGAGACGCCGCGCGAGCCTGAATTGGAAGTAAGGCACACGCATGGCGCGCCTGCGAACTGCCCTGCATGCCAGCTGGAAGCGCGCAAGCGCGGAGATTCCCATGCCTGACCTCAACGACCTGAGTCGGCCCGCCCTGGCTGCGGCCATGCGCGGCGGCACGGCTGGGTGGGGCGTCAGCGGCTCGTCTGCCGAGCACGTCCGCTACAGCGAGCCGATCCCACCCCGGCCCGGCCGCCGCCGGAACTGTCACTGCGGCTGCGGCGGCCCCAAGACCCACGCCGGCCGCGCCAACGGAGTCACGCTGACGACTGCGTGCGAACTCGGCATTGTCCGTTGGGTGAAGACGGGCACCGTCCGGCCCACGCCGGCCGCCGCTCCAGCCCGCAGCGCTGCCGTCGTCCAGCTGCGCCCCCGCCCATGATCGAGCGGCCGAAGAATCCCATGATTCCCGGCAACCTCCGGGACCGCACCGGCACCGGAGGCATCATGCGCCGGGCCCTGGCCGACATCCGCCGCCGCTACGCCGGCCTGCAGCGCGACGTGGTGGCGCTCTTCGACGCCATCCCGCGGCTGACCGGCAACGACCTCCCGGCCCTGCCGCCGCTGCCCGCGCCGCCCCCGCGCGACATCTACGCCATGACGCCGGAGCAGCTGCAGCGCCTGTCCGACGACCTGCGCCAAGCTGTCGAACGCTGGATGGTCGAGGGCCGAGACCCGCAGTACGCCTTCTGGTGGGACAGGTACGTGGCCGAGGCCTCGCAGCTGGGCACGGCGCAGACGGTGGCGAACCTGACCGCGCTGTCCACCACCTATGCCGCCTCGCGCACGCTGGCCCAGGTGATCTACAGCGAACCCTACCGAAATCGGCTGGCCATGGCGCAGCTGGCCAGCAAAGAGCAATGGACCGGCCTGGCCGCCCAGCAGAAAGCCGACCTGGCCCAGATCATCGGCCGCGCCGTGGTCGACGGGAAGAACCCGCGCGCGGTGCGCAAGGAGATCGCAGAGAAGCTGGCGGTGAGCAAGGCCCGGGCCGAGGGCTATGCGCAGACCGACATCACCGACACGCTGCGGCAGACGCGGTGGGCGGAGGCCGAGCGCGCGGAGGAAGAGCTGGGCCTGCGGCTCGGCCTGCTGTGGACGTCCGCGCTGATCCCGACGACGCGCCCCTGGCACGCCAGCCGCAACGGCAAGGTCTACAGCACGGAGGAGGTGAAGGCCTTCTACGCCGTGAACGGGAACCGTTACCGCTGCCACTGCGCGCAGACCGAGGCGCTGCTGGACGAGGACGGCAAGCCCATCCTCACGAAGTCCCTGCAGTCGGCCATGGCGAACGAGAAGGCCGCCTGGCAGTCGCGCTACCTCAAAAAGTGATGTCCCAGGGCTTGGCCTTGTGCGGCGGGTTGGCCAGGTCGCGCGGGTCGAGCTTGCGCTGGCGCTCCGCCTCCTCGGCCCGGCGCTGCATCTGCAGGCGGACGATGGGAGGGGTTGCCTCTTCGAGGATGGTCAAGGGAGGCGCGAGCGGTGGCCGGGCCGCCGGCTTCTTGCGCTTGCGCTTCGGCATCGCGGGAGTGTAGGCGGCGTCCGTAGCATGAATTGCTCCCGTTCCATCAACCCACTGGAGTTTTCATGGCCCGTACCCGTTCCTTCCTGTTCGCCACCGTCGCCCTGTGCGCGCCCGCCTTCATGGCCGCCGCCGGTGTGTTCGCCGCCGCGGCACACGCCACCGTGCAGCTGGGCGCCGTGCTCGTGGGCCTTGCCAAGGCCGCCGCCACCTGGGTGCTGGCACCGCTGCTGCCGAAGGCCGAGCGCGAGGCGTCCGTGCTGCCGCTCTACCGCGCCAAGCAGTTCGCCCGCCGCATCGAGAAGCGCGAGCGCCCGGTGCTGTCGAGTTCGTGGCGCATGTGCCCATCCATCTGAACGATCCGGCCGGCTGATGCCGGTCGAGCTTCCCGAGAAGGGCCCCACGCGGGCCCTTTCGCATTTCCAGCCCTCCCTAGCATGCCCTGGCATCTCCACTCGGGGCATGCCATGGCTACCAAAAAGAAGCGCGTCCACCTGCTGAGCGCCGTCAACGCGGCGAACGTCAGCAAGTCGGGCGCCAAGTACGTGATCCGCGACGTGTGTGGCGCGGTGGACGACATCGTCATGAACTCCACCCTGTACCCGGCCGACCAACTCGCCGCGGGTGCGCCGACGATGGAAGGGAAGATCGCGCCGGCCGGCCACCCGAAGAACGCCGACGGCACCTTCATCAGCGCCACGAACGCGGACGCCCTGCTGACCAGCTTCATCGGCGCCGTCTGCAAGAACGCGCGGCACGAGGGCGGCCGGACGCTGGTCGACATCCATGTGAACGAGGCCCAGGCCAAGGGACACCCGGACGGCCAGCGCCTCATCGACCGCCTGGATGCCGCCATCGCCGGCACGAACGCCGACCCGATCCACGTCAGCACCGGCCTGCTGCTGGTGCCCGTCACGGCCAACGGCGAGAGCCGCGGCAAGAAGTACACCCGCATCGCCACGCAGCTGCAGTACGACCACCTGGCCATCCTACTGAACGAGAAGGGCGCCGGCACGCCGGCCGAGGGCGTGGGCATGTTCCTGAACGCCGACGGCGCCCAGGAGGAGGTCGAGGTGGTCGAGGTCAACGCCGACCCGGTCGACCAGCGCGGCGCCGGCCTGCTGGCGAAGCTGCAGGGCTGGGTGCAGCGCCTGGTGGGCAACGGCACCGACCTGAGCTTCGACCAGATCCAGTCGGGCCTCTATGCGCTGCTGCCCGAGGGCGCATGGCTGCGTGAGGTGTTCGACCGGTACTGCATCTGGTGCGACCGCGACAACAACCTCTTCCAGCAAAGCTACTCGATTGCCGCAGACGGCTCCCTAGCATTTGCCGGGCAGCCTCAAGCAGTCAAGCGACAGGTTGAGTACGTCCCCATCACGAACCAGGAGAAAGGTGATCTCGTGAAAGACCAAATCCTTGCCGCGCTGAATGCTGCCGGCGTCATTACGGCAGGGCTGGACGACACCCAGCTGCTCGCCTCCTACAACACGCTCGCCCGCAAGCCGGCCGAGGACAAGCTGGCCGCGGCCAATGCGCGCATCACGGCGCTCGAGGGCGAGAAGACGGCCGCCGAGAACGCCGAGCGCGACAAGCTGGCCACCGAGCTGGCGGTCAACAGCTCGCTGACGGCCGACGACTTCAAGGCCATGCCCGTCGCCCGCCTGCGCGAGCTGAAGGCCAAGGCCGCCCCGGTGGTGGTCGGCAACAGCGGCGGCAGCCAGGCCGACGAGTTCGCCGACTACAACCTCAACGACGTCAAGTAAGGAGCGGCCATGCCTGCAAACCGCATCTTCCGTTCGGGCTTCGGCGCGGTGCGCCCCCGCACCATCACCGACAAGACCGTCTCCGGCGCGCTGCTTCCCGGCACGCTGGTCTTCATCGGCGCCACCCAGCTGACCCAGGCCACCGCGCCCACGGGCGGCCGGCTCGCCATCCTGGGTGATCGCGACTACTACGGCGGCGGCATCGCGCTCGCCACCGACCCGGTGCTGACGCCCTACGCCTCGGGCGAATCCGGCGTCGCGTACCTGCCCAAGCCGGACGACGAGTTCCTCTGCGCCATGGCCGCCGGCACCTACACCTACGGGCAGGAGCTGACCGTGGGCGCCGCGGGCCGCCTGACCGCCGCCGCTTCCGGCAACGTGGTGGTCGCGCACTTCGACCAGGCCGGCAAGACCGCGACCGCCGGCGAGCTGTGCGACGTGGTCATCGCCAACGCATACACCAAGGCATAACAGGAGGGCCCATGCTCATCTTCACCGAGAACCAACAGCGCTCCGTGCTCGCCGCGCGCCGCGCTTTCAACGAGCGCGCCACGGCGCTGGCCTCGCGCGTCGCCGGCCAGGAGGCGCTGGAAGGCAACTCCATCGGCATCCCGCTGGACGGCTGGCGCCGGATCGACACGCGCACGCAGCAGATCGCGCGGAGCCGCCTCGCCGTGTTCAACCGCCTGGCCGCCGCCAGCCAGATCCCGGTCAGCATCGCCGACCTGGTGAACTACTACCCGCAGGTCAGCGACAGCGGCGAAGTGCTGGTGACGATGGACGGCCGCAACACCGCCAAGGCCGACCAGGCAATCACCAAGTACGTCGGCACGCCAGTGCCGATCTTCACGTCGAACGCCCGCTTCGGCTGGCGTCAGATGGAAGTGATGCGCAAGGCCGGCGGCACGCTGGACACCACGTCCATCGCGAACAACCAGCGCCGCATCGCCGAGAAGCTGGAGGACATGGTCCTCAACGGCCTGAGCGGCATCCAGGTGGGCACGGACGTGATCTACGGCCTGCGCAACCTGCCGACCCGCAACACGTTCGTCCACGGCCTGACCCTGGCCTCGGCGACCGGTGCGCAGTGGCTGGGCGCGTTCAAGCAGATGATCGCGGCGGCCCTGGGCGACAACCAGTTCGGCCGCATCAGCGTCTTCGTGAACATCGGCGACTACACGGCTGCCGACACCGCCGACTACGCGACCAACTACTCCGGGACCATCCTGGAGCGCCTGCGTGCGATGGCGCAGATCGAAGAGATCATCCCCGCCTCCTCGGTGCCGGCCAACGAGCTGATCGCGGTGGTGGACCTGCCGGGCGGCGAGTGGGGCGGCATCCTGAACGCGATGCCCCTGACCACGCGCCCAAAGGTGCGCCTGGAGCCGGAGGACGACTACGTCTTCGGCTGCATCGCCGCGGCCGCCCCGCAGTTCCGCAGCGACTACAACGGCCAGTCGGCCTTCATCCACGGCACCCAGGCCTGAAGGAGCAGCGAGCCATGAAAGTTCGGATCACCCATCTGAAAGCACCATGGCCCGCCGGCGCGAAGGTCGGCGACGTGGTGCAGTTCGAGGACAAGGCCCCGGCCTGGGCCCTGGGCAAGTTCGTGGAAGCCGGCGACGACGCCCCCGCTGACCACGTGTATGTGTCGGCCGACGTGCTGGTCGTGGAAGGCTCCGGCGCAACGCTGCCGTCCGTGGACGCCGTCAACGCCGACCTCGAGCGCATGCGCGAGGCTATGTCCGCGGCCGATGCTGCCATCGAGGCCTGGCGGAAGCGGGCCGAGGAAGAGCAGGCCCGCGCCGACGAACTCGCCGAGAAGCTGCGGGCTGCGGAGGCCGCCCGCGACGCTGCCATGCAGGACGCCGCCGCGCTGCGCGCCCAGCTGAAGCCGCCGGAAGGTGGCGCCGACCGCGCCGCGCTG
>NZ_LDSL01000133.1:2500-5815 GCF_001476815.1 Pseudacidovorax intermedius
GCTTGCTGTAAAAGAGCAAATTGAAGACGGCATAACGCGTCAGGTGAGAGACCTGACAATTCCTTGATGGACTGAGAACTCTCGTGAGAGAGGTCAAAGTTATAGGGTCAAGTGAATAAGAGCATGTGGTGGATGCCTTGGCGATGATAGGCGACGAAGGACGTGATAGCCTGCGATAAGCTTCGGGGAGCTGGCAAATTAGCTTTGATCCGGAGATTTCCGAATGGGGAAACCCACCGAAAGGTATCGTTAACTGAATACATAGGTTAACGAGGCGAACCGGGTGAACTGAAACATCTCAGTAGCTCGAGGAAAAGACATCAACCGAGATTCCGAAAGTAGTGGCGAGCGAAATCGGAGGAGCCTGCTAGTGATAGCACAGGACTTAGCAAAGCGGCATGGAAAGGCCGACCATAGTGGGTGATAGTCCCGTATGCGAAAAGACCTGTGTGGTACTGAGCTAGCGACAAGTAGGGCGGGACACGTGTAATCCTGTCTGAACATGGGGGGACCATCCTCCAAGGCTAAATACTCATCATCGACCGATAGTGAACTAGTACCGTGAGGGAAAGGCGAAAAGAACCCCGGGAGGGGAGTGAAATAGATCCTGAAACCGCATGCTTACAAAAAGTAGGAGCCCGCAAGGGTGACTGCGTACCTTTTGTATAATGGGTCAGCGACTTACATTCAGTGGCGAGGTTAACCGAATAGGGAAGCCGTAGAGAAATCGAGTCCGAATAGGGCGATCAGTCGCTGGGTGTAGACCCGAAACCAAGTGATCTATCCATGGCCAGGATGAAGGTGCCGTAACAGGTACTGGAGGTCCGAACCGACTAGTGTTGCAAAACTAGCGGATGAGCTGTGGATAGGGGTGAAAGGCTAAACAAACTTGGAAATAGCTGGTTCTCTCCGAAAACTATTTAGGTAGTGCCTCAAGTATTACCTGCGGGGGTAGAGCACTGTTTTGGCTAGGGGGTCATGGCGACTTACCAAACCAAGGCAAACTCCGAATACTGCAGAGTAGAGCTTGGGAGACAGAGCACCGGGTGCTAACGTCCGGACTCAAGAGGGAAACAACCCAGACCGCCAGCTAAGGTCCCTAAAATTGGCTAAGTGGGAAACGAAGTGGGAAGGCTAAAACAGTCAGGATGTTGGCTTAGAAGCAGCCATCATTTAAAGAAAGCGTAATAGCTCACTGATCGAGTCGTCCTGCGCGGAAGATGTAACGGGGCTAAGCCAGTTACCGAAGCTGCGGATTCACACGCAAGTGTGAGTGGTAGGAGAGCGTTCTGTAAGCCTGTGAAGGTGGCTTGTAAAGGCTGCTGGAGGTATCAGAAGTGCGAATGCTGACATGAGTAGCGTTAAAGCGGGTGAAAAGCCCGCTCGCCGTAAGCGCAAGGTTTTCTACGCAACGTTCATCGGCGTAGAGTGAGTCGGCCCCTAAGGCGAGGCAGAGATGCGTAGCTGATGGGAAACAGGTCAATATTCCTGTACCGATGTGCAGTGCGATGTGGGGACGGATCTTAATAGTTCATCCAGGTGTTGGATATCCTGGTTTAGGCAGATGTAGGCGTGTGTCAGGCAAATCCGGCACACATATACCGAGGCTGTCGATCGAGCGAGCTTGCTCGCGAAGTGAATGAACGAGGTTCCAGGAAAAGCCACTAAGCTTCAGCTGCACACGACCGTACCGCAAACCGACACTGGTGCGCGAGATGAGTATTCTAAGGCGCTTGAGAGAACTCAGGAGAAGGAACTCGGCAAATTGACACCGTAACTTCGGGAGAAGGTGTGCCCTAGTAGTGTGAAGTGAACAACGGAGCATGAAAGGGTTGCAAAGAATCGGTGGCTGCGACTGTTTATTAAAAACACAGCACTCTGCAAACACGAAAGTGGACGTATAGGGTGTGACGCCTGCCCGGTGCTGGAAGATTAAATGATGGGGTGCAAGCTCTTGATTGAAGTCCCAGTAAACGGCGGCCGTAACTATAACGGTCCTAAGGTAGCGAAATTCCTTGTCGGGTAAGTTCCGACCTGCACGAATGGCGTAACGATGGCCACACTGTCTCCTCCTGAGACTCAGCGAAGTTGAAATGTTTGTGATGATGCAATCTCCCCGCGGAAAGACGGAAAGACCCCATGAACCTTTACTGTAGCTTTGTATTGGACTTTGAACAGATCTGTGTAGGATAGGTGGGAGGCTTTGAAGCCAGGACGCTAGTTCTGGTGGAGCCGACGTTGAAATACCACCCTGGTGTGTTTGAGGTTCTAACCTAGACCCGTTATCCGGGTTGGGGACAGTGCATGGTAGGCAGTTTGACTGGGGCGGTCTCCTCCCAAAGCGTAACGGAGGAGTTCGAAGGTACGCTAGTTACGGTCGGACATCGTGACGATAGTGCAATGGCATAAGCGTGCTTAACTGCGAGACTGACAAGTCGAGCAGATGCGAAAGCAGGACATAGTGATCCGGTGGTTCTGTATGGAAGGGCCATCGCTCAACGGATAAAAGGTACTCTGGGGATAACAGGCTGATACCGCCCAAGAGTTCATATCGACGGCGGTGTTTGGCACCTCGATGTCGGCTCATCTCATCCTGGGGCTGTAGCCGGTCCCAAGGGTATGGCTGTTCGCCATTTAAAGAGGTACGTGAGCTGGGTTTAAAACGTCGTGAGACAGTTTGGTCCCTATCTTCCGTGGGCGCTGCAGATTTGAGGAAGCCTGCTCCTAGTACGAGAGGACCGGAGTGGACACACCTCTGGTGTATCGGTTGTCACGCCAGTGGCATTGCCGAGTAGCTAAGTGTGGAAGAGATAACCGCTGAAAGCATCTAAGCGGGAAACTCGTTTCAAGATGAGATCTGCCGGGGCCTCGAGCCCCCTGAAGAGTCGTTCAAGACCAGGACGTTGATAGGTCGGGTGTGGAAGCGCAGTAATGCGTTAAGCTAACCGATACTAATTGCTCGTGCGGCTTGACCCTATAACTTTGATTCAGTGCCATGCCACGCGCAGGCCAATCAAGGTGTTATGCCTGGCGCAATCAAATAAGCTGACAGACTCTATGAATTCGCCGTGTTGATCCACAAAATCAACACAGCAACCCTTTATGCCTGATGACCATAGCGAGTTGGTACCACTCCTTCCCATCCCGAACAGGACAGTGAAACGACTCAGCGCCGATGATAGTGCGGACTCCCGTGTGAAAGTAGGTCATCGTCAGGCTCTTACAGCCTCAAAAAGCCCCTCAGCATTCGCTGCGGGGCTTTTTGTTTTGGGCGGCGGCATTGGGCATTGGGCTTAAATCCTCAGCAGTCGATCA
>NZ_LDSL01000134.1 GCF_001476815.1 Pseudacidovorax intermedius
CGGCTGCCGCAGCGGCTGGCGCAAGGCGGGCCGGGCGGCGTATCGCCTGCGACGCCATGAAAGGGCGGTGAGGACCGGTTGGGGATCGTCGGCATGCGCATCCAGCGGCCCGGCACGCGCATCCGTTGGCTGGATCGGAGGATTGCCAGCCGCCCAAGACCCGCATCGAGAAGCTCAGACGCGGCGGCCTTGCGCATCGACGACCGGCTGGCCGTCTTCCTTGCTGAATGCGCCGCGCTGCGGCCGGGGCAGGATCGCGAGCACCGCCTCCGAAGGCCGGCACAGCCGCGTGCCGAGCGGCGTCACCACGATCGGCCGGTTGATGAGGATCGGGTGCTGGATCATCGCGTCGATGAGCTGCGTGTCGTGCCACGCCGGATCGCCCAGGCCGAGCGCTGCGTAGGGCGTGTCCTTCTCGCGCAGCAGCGCGCGCACGGGCACGCCCATGGCCGCGATCAGGCGCACCAGCGTCGCACGGTCGGGGGGCGTCTTCAGGTACTCGATGACGGTCGGTTCTTCGCCGCTGTTGCGGATCAGGGCCAGCACGTTGCGCGAGGTGCCGCAGTCGGGGTTGTGGAAGATGGTGATGTCGCTCATGGGGCAGGGCAGAAACGATTCAGGAGGCGCGGGCCGCGCCGCGCTCGTACCAGCCGCGCGAGCGGTTGACCAGGCGCACGACCAGCAGCATCACCGGCACCTCGATCAGCACGCCGACCACGGTGGCGAGTGCCGCACCGGACTGGAAGCCGAACAGGCTGATGGCCGCCGCGACGGCCAACTCGAAGAAGTTGCTCGCCCCGATCAGCGCCGAAGGGCAGGCGATGGCGTGCGTCTCGCCGAGCCGGCGGTTGAGCCAGTACGCCAGGCCCGAATTGAAGAACACCTGGAGGAGGATCGGCACCGCCAGCATGGCGATGACCAGCGGCTGCTGCAGGATGGCGCGGCCCTGGAAGGCGAACAGCAGCACCAGCGTGAGCAGCAGCGCCCCGATGGACAGCGGACCGACACGCGCCAGCGCGCCGTCGAAGGCCGCCTGGCCGCGGCGCAGCAGCGCGCGCCGCCACAGCTGCGCTAGGACGACCGGCACGACGATGTACAGCAGCACCGAGGTCAGCAGGGTCGCCCACGGCACGGTGATGGCCGACAGACCCAGCAGCAGCCCGACGATCGGGGCGAAGGCGAACACCATGAGTACGTCGTTCAGCGCCACCTGCGACAGCGTGAACACCGGGTCGCCGCCCGTCAGCCGGCTCCAGACGAAGACCATGGCCGTGCATGGCGCGGCTGCGAGCAGGATGAGGCCCGCCACATAGCTGTCGAGTTGCTCGGCCGGCAGCCAGACGTCGAACACATGGCGCACGAACAACCAGGCCAGCAGGGCCATCGAGAAGGGCTTGACCGCCCAGTTGACGAAGAGCGTCACGCCGATGCCGCGCCAGTGCCGCCGCACCTGCCCGAGGGCGCCGAAGTCCACCTTGAGCAGCATCGGAATCACCATGACCCAGATCAGCAGCCCCACCGGCAGGTTGACCTGGGCCACTTCCATCCGTCCGATGGCCTGGAACACGCCGGGCGCGATATGGCCCAGACCGATGCCGGCCGCGATGCAGGCGAGCACCCACAGGGTGAGGCAGCGCTCGAAGCCGCTCATGGCGGAGGAGGCGGGCCGATGGTCGTTGTCCTGGCTTGCGGCGGTCATCGTCGTGGTGTCGCGGTGGTCGGGTGCTGGAAGGTGTCTGGAAGTCGCGGGTCGCATGGCCGCCGTCAGCAGGACGTGCACGACCGGGACGCGTCCCCGACTTCGCACTCCGCGCCCTGGCAGCAGTGCTCGGTCAGGTAGCCCAGCAGCTGGTTCATGTGCGTGAAGTCCGCGCGGTAGATCAGGTTGCGGCCCTGCGGCTGCGCCGAAACGAGGCCCGCACGGGCCAGTTCCTTGAGGTGGAAGGACAGGGTGTTGCGTGCCACGTCCAGTTGATCGGCCATGGCACTGGGCGTCGCGCCCACCGGGCCGGCGACGACCAAAGCGCGGAACACCCGCAGGCGCTGGGCATGGGCGAGTGCACCGAGGGCGGCGACGGCTTGACGCTCATTCATCATTCAATCATACAAGTATCATTGAATTATTTGGACTGTGCACGCCGGGACGCTGTTCCGCGGGCAGGTCGTCGCGCAGGGCGGCCGCTTCATGTTCGGCTTGCGATTGTTTCGTGCGCTGGAACACCACGTTCGGAAACGATGCGGGTTTTCCCTGGGGTCGCGTTCCACAATTCATCTCACGGGCCAGCGATTGAACGCAGACCCGAAGCCGGCGGGGCGGGTGCCCTGCCAGCTCTGTTCAACGCATTGCCTGCATCACAGGAGAAAAATCATGACCAAGACCTCGAAGATCATCGCCCTCGCCGCCCTGTCGTTCGCCGCCGTTGCCGGCGCCCACGCCGAGGAATACCAGGGCGTCGTCGCCCCCGTGTCGGCCCTGAGCCGCGCCGAAGTGAACGCCCAGGGCGTGCAAGCCGCCCGCGCCGAGCAGAACCTGGAATACGTCGGCCAGCAGGTCGCCGCCGCCCCGGCCGCCCCGCGCAGCCGCGCCGCCGTCCAGGCCGAAGCCGTGGCCGCGGCCCACAACCCCACGTCCAACCTGGATGCCAAGGCCTTCGTGAACAGCACGATCCCGACGCAGTACACCCAGGGCAGCCTGTCGGTCTACCGCAAGGCCGGCCTGTAATCGGACCTTCGTCGCCCGTCCTGGTCCCGTTGTCAGCGGGTCTGGTGAAGGGCGATGGCCTTCGGGCCACTCGAAAGCCGGTATGCGCGTGCATGCCGGCTTTCTGCTTTTCTGGCGGGAAGCACTGTCCACCCGGACGGTGTGCGTCGCCCGGGGCGCCTCATCCCCAATGGCCGACAAGCACCGACGCCAGGCCCGTGCCCGTGGCCAGCAGCGTGGCGGCCGTGACGACGCGCATGGCCAGCGGATCGGCCAGCGCTGCGGGGCCGCGCCTCGCCAACTGGCGGCGCCGCACGCACCCGAAGCCGGACACCGCCGCAGCCGCCACGACCAGCGCGCCCGACAGCACCAGCAGCGGCACGGCATCGTGGACGTAGCCGCTGCGCAGGTTGAGCATGGCATTGAGCAGCAGGCCGGCGGCGGTCCGCGTCCAGGACAGCGTGGTGCGCTCGGGCTGCAGCCCGGTATCGCGGCTCGAGTCGGCCGGCATTCAGGCGCGGTGGCTGGCGATGGCCCAGGCCATCAGCATGGCGAGCAGCGCGCAGACCAGCACCACGGCCACCGTCAGGATGGCCAGCATGCGCGAATGGGGCAGCGCACGCCGGTGGCGCATCGACACCTCGTTGTCGCGCCAGCGCGTGTAGGCCAGCGAGCCCAGCACGCCGGCCACGCCGCACAGCAGGATGGCCGTGGCGACCACCACCAGATGCGGCTGCAGCTTGGTGGAGAACTGGTCGAGCAGCACGCCCGCCGCCAGCACCGACAGCGCGGTGCGGATCCAGGCCAGGAAGGTGCGCTCGTTGGCCAGCGTGAAGCGGTAGTCGGGCTCCTCGCCGCCGGTGCGCCAGGCGGGGCGGGCCGGGGTGCGGGGCGCCCCGGCTGCTTCGTGTCTTGCATCTGGTTCGGCCATCGCCGGAGTATGCGTGGGACGGCTGACTACGGGCTCTTCAGTCGGCCACGAAGCCGGTGGCCTTGACGATGCGGGCCCAGCGGGCCGACTCGTCGTTCATCTTCTTCAGGAAGGCGTCGCCGCAGATGTCGGCCGAGGGCACGAGGCCCGACGTGGCCATGCGGTTGCGGAACTCCGGCGACGCCAGCACCTTGCGGTGCGCGTCGGTCAGCCGCTTGGCGACCAGGGCGGGCAGGCCGGCGGGGCCGGTCAGGCCGAACCAGACGGTGGTCTCCAGCTGCGGCAGGCCCAGCTCCCGCACCGTGGGCACGTCGGGCAGTTCGGGCGCACGCTGCGGGCCCGTGGTGGCGAAGGCGACCAGCTTGCCGGCCTTGATCTGCGGCGACGCGGTGGCGATCTGCGTGAAGCCCAGGGGCGCGATGCCGCCCACCATGTCGATGATCTGCTGCGGGCCGCTGCGGTAAGGGACGTGCGTCATCGGCACATTCGAGGCCTCGCTCAGCTGGTAGCCCAGAAAGTGCGCGGGCGAGCCCGGCGAATAGGAGGAATAGCTCGGCGGTGCCTTCTCGGCCTTCAGCCACTGCTGCAGCGCCTTGAAGTCCTTCGGTCCCAGCGTGGGGCTGCCCGCCAGCACCAGGCCGGCATCCACACCCTGGCAGATGGGCGTGAAGTCGGCCGGTTGGTACCTGGCCTTGGGATTGGCGTTGGGCGTGATGGTCATCATGCCGGCGGTGCTGACGAGCAGCGTGTAGCCGTCGGGCTGGGCGCGCTGCATCTGCTGGGCCGCCACCATGCCGCCGACGGCGGGCGCGTTCTCGACCACCATGGGCTGGCCCAGTTCGCGCGACATCAGGTCGGCCAGGGCCCGGGCATACACGTCCGGGGCGCCGCCGGCCGTCGAGGGCGCGATCACCTTGATGGGCTTGATGGGCCAAGTCTGGGCCTGGGCGCCCAGACTCGCCAGGCAGCCAAGCGCCAGTGCGCTGAAGAGGACGGCGCGCCGGCCGAAGGGGATGGTCGTCATGGTTGTCTCCGTGAATCGTGAAGGGGGCTCAGCGCTGCGGCATGTCGCGGTAGGAGTAGCCGAGGCTCACGGCCGCGTCCTCCGGAATGGCGGGCACGGAATCGTTCCAGGCCAGCCAGTCCGCGCGCATCGCCGCCAGGCGCTCGAGCTCGCGCGCCGCCAGGTTGGCGCGCTCGCGCTCGTCGGCGCGCAGGTCGAACAGGTACTCGTGGCCGTCGACCTGCAGGTACTTCCAGGGCCCGCGGCGCAGGGCGCGCTGGCCGCGGTGGTTCATGCGCCAGTAGAGCGCCCTTTCGAAGCGCTGCTGCGGATCGCGCAGCACGGCGGCGAGCGAGACGCCATCCAGCGTATGGCCGGCCGGTGGCGCGCCGCCGCCGAGTGCCAGCATCGTGGCCGACCAGTCCATGGTCATGCAGTGCTGGTCGCTGGTCATGCCGGCGGGAATGGCCGCCGGCCAGTGGGCGATCCAGGGCACGCGGATGCCGCCTTCGGTGAGGTCCATCTTGCCGCCCACCAGCGGCCAGTTGTCCGAGAAGCGCTCGCCGCCGTTGTCGCTGGTGAAGACGATCAGCGTGTCGTCCAGCAGGCCCTCGGCGCGCAACGCCTCGACCAGCTGGCCGATGCCCTCGTCCATGTGGTGGATCATGCGGCGGTACGTGTGGATGTTGCCGCCGTCCAGGTGGAACAGGTTGGCGGCGGTCTGGGCGGCCACGTGTTCGTCGTCGCGGGTCTCCCATGGCCAGTGGGGCGCCGTGTAGTGCAGGCTGAGGAAGAAGGGCTTGCCGGCCCGGGCGTCGGCGGCACGGGTGCGCACGTGATCGACCGCGCGCGCGGACAGCAGGTCGGTGAGGTAGCCGGGCTCGTGGTGCTCTTCCTCGTCCAGGTACAGGTCGTGGTCGCCCTTGCCCGAGCAGTGGGTGAAGTAGTCCACGCCGCCGGCCATGATGCCGTAGAAGGCGTCGTAGCCCGAGCGCAGCGGCCCGAAGGCGGGCGGGTAGCCCAGGTGCCACTTGCCGATCAGCGCGGTGGCATAGCCGGCCTCGCGCAGCAGCGAGGGCAGGGTGGGCATCGTCGGCGGCAGGCCCAGCGTGGTGCTGCCCTTGCTGCGGCTGTTGATGGGCTCTTCCATGCCGCCGCGCAGCCGGTACTGGTAGCGCATGGTCATCAGCGCGAAGCGGGTGGGCGAGCACACCGGCGAGTTGGCATAGCCCTCGGTGAAGCGCAGGCCGCCGCGGGCCATGGCGTCGATGTTCGGCGAGACCGGGCCGAAGTCGGCGCTGCGGCCGCCGTAGCAGCCCAGGTCGGCATAGCCGAGGTCGTCGGCGACGATGTAGATGATGTTCGGTCTGGCGGTCATGGCGGAGGAAGCAGGAAGCAAGCGCCGAGCTTAGGCAGCGCGGACCCATCCGTAAAATTGAAAATCACGCGCCAACCATAAAAATTCCGATGGATCCCCGGCACCTGGTCCAGCTTGCGACCATCCTGGAAAAAGGCTCGATCACTCAGGCGAGCCGGCACCTGCACCTGACGCAGCCCACCCTCACGCACAACATGCAGACGCTGGAGATGCAGGCCGGCGGCCAGCTCTTCGAGCGCAGCCGTTATGGGGTGCGCAGCACGCCGCTGGGCGAGATGCTGGCGCGCGAGGGCCGCGCCATCGCGCGCCGGCTCAAGGACGCGGCCGAGGTGAGCGCGCGGCATCGGGGCGGCATCCGCCGGCAGTTGCGCATCGGTTCGGGCCCCATGGTTGGCGCCGCCGTGCTCGACGAGGTGACGCGTGCCTTGCTCGCGCGCTTCGACGACCTCGCCCTGTCGGTGCGCAGCGACCGGCCCCACGTGCTGGTCGAGCAGCTGATCGACGGCCAGCACGACTTCGTCATCGGACCGTCCTGGCTGGAGCGGCCGCCCGAGGGCATCGAGCGGCGGCTGCTGGTGGCGGACAGCCTGGGCGTTTATGCCGGACTGGGCCATCCCTTCGCGGGACGGGCATCGATCGCCCACGGCGAGGCCGAGGCGGCGGACTGGATCAGCCTGGGCACGGCGTCGCCCTTCGACCAGGACGTGCGGGCCATGCTGTCCGGCGGCGGCGTGCAGCAGATGCGCGCACAGGTCACGGTGCTGGGCGAGGCCTTCGTGCTGCTGGAGATGCTGGCGCGGGGCCGGCACCTGTCGGTGCTGCCGGACTTTCCCTTGCGCCGCCTGGGCCGGCGCTTCGGGCTGGCCCAGCTGCCCTGGCCGGGGCCGGCGGCCGCCCGGCCGATCTACCTCTGGAACCGCGTGACGACGACGGAGAGCGGGCTGATGGCGGAGGTGGGAGAGCTGATCCTGAACGAGGTGCGGGCGCTCGGCTGAATGCCGCCCATCCGAATCCGTGCCGCACGTGGCCCGACGCCATCGGGCTGGCCCTGCCTGCACCGGGACAAAGAAAAACCGCCCGCGTGAACCGGGTCGACGACCCAGCCCACGCGGGCGGCTTGACGATGCGGCGTGGGGACTAGATGCGTCCCATCAGCAGCAGCACGATCACGATCACCAGCACCAGACCCAGGCCGCCGCTCGGGCCATAGCCCCAGCTGCGGCTGTAGCCCCAGCTCGGCAGCGCACCGATCAGCAGCAGGATCAGGACGATGAGGAGGATGAAGGACAGGGACATGGCGGGCTCCGTGCTCTGGAAGTTGTTGATGGCGCAGATGCTCAGTGCATCCCGGTGCATGCCCGGCCGGCCGCCGGCCTCTTGCGCTGTCAGGCCATCGGCCCGGTCCGCTGTCAGAGTTTTGCCAGCCGCGCCAGGGCGCTGCGCAGCGTCTCGTCCTTCTTGGCGTAGCAGAAGCGCACCACGCGCTGGTCGAAGCCGTCGCCGTAGAAGGCCGACAGCGGGATGGCCGCCACGCCGATCTCGCGCGTGAGCCATTGGCAGAAGTCCGACTCCGAGAGGTCGCTCACCGCGGAGATGTCCACGCACTGGAAGTAGCTGCCTTCGCTCGGCAGCAGGCGCAGCCGCGTGCGGGCCAGGCCCTCGGCGAAGAGGTCGCGCTTGCGCTGGTAGAAGGCCGGCAGTTCCAGATAGGGCGCCGCGTCCGCCATGAAGTGCGCCAGCGCATGCTGCATCGGCGTGTTCACAGTGAAGACATTGAACTGGTGCACCTTGCGGAACTCGGCCGTCAACACGGCCGGCGCGGCCACGTAGCCCACCTTCCAGCCGGTCACGTGGTAAGTCTTGCCGAAGCTGCTGACGATCAGGCTGCGCGCCGCCAGGCCCGGGAAGCGGGCCACGCTCTGGTGCAGTGCGCCGTCGTAGACCATGTGCTCGTAGACCTCGTCGCTGATCACGAACACGTCCGTCGGCGCGAGCAGTTCGTCCAGCCGGCGCATCTCCTCGGCGGTCCACACCGTCGCGCTGGGGTTGTGCGGCGTGTTGACGATGATGGCCCGGGTGCGCGGCGTGAGCGCGGCGGCGATGCGGTCGAAGTCGGGCCGGAAACTGCCCGGCACCAGCGGCACGCGCACCACCACGCCGCCGGCCAGTTCGATGTTGGGGACGTAGCTGTCGTAGCAGGGCTCGAGCACGATCACCTCGTCGCCCGGCCGCACCAGCGCCAGCACGGCGGTGATGATGGCCTGCGTGGCGCCGGCGGTGACGGTGATCTCGCTGCCGGCGTCGTAGCGGCGGCCGTAGAGCGCCTCGATCTTGCCCGCGATGCGCTCGCGCAGCAGCGGCACGCCGGTCATCGGCGGGTACTGGTTGTGGCCGGCGGCCATGGCGGCGGTGACGGCCTCCAGCAGCTTCGGATCGCAGCCGAAGTCCGGGAAGCCCTGGCCCAGGTTGACGGCGCCGTGCTCGGCCGCCAGCGCGGACATCACGGTGAAGATGGTGGTGCCCACGGCGGGCAGCTTGGTGCCCGGCTCGGGCGTGCGGGGTGCGGTCATGGCAGTGAGAGCGCGATGCGGCGGTTTCAGAGTTCGTAGTCGTCGTAATGGCCGCTCAGGGCCTTGGCGATCAGGTTGCGGTCCAGCCGGTCCGACAGCAGCTCGGCGAACTTGAAGACGAAGTTGCGCAGGTAAGCGCCGCGCTTGAAGGCCACGCGCGCCACGTTCTGGCCGATCACCTGGCCCATGGGCCGCACGGCGAGGTCGTCGTTGCTGTCCTCGCGCACCGCCATCTCGGCCACGATGCCCACGCCCAGGCCCAGGCGCACATAGGTCTTGATGACGTCGGAGTCGATCGCTTCCAGCGCGATGCGCGGCGACAGCTTCTTCTGCGCGAAGGCATGGTCGATGCGCGTGCGGCCGGTGAAGGAAGGGTGGTAGGTGATCAGCGGCTCGGCCGCCAGGTCCTCCAGGCTCACGCGTTCCTTGGTGGCCAGCGGATGGTCCTTGGGCAGCACCAGCACGTGCTGCCATTCGTAGCAGGGCAGGGTGACCAGGCCGTCGTAGGCATCGAGCGACTCGGTGGCGACGCCGATCTCGGCGACCTCATCGAGCACCATCTGCGCCACCTGGGCCGGCGAGCCTTGGTGCAGGCTGACGTTGACCTTCGGGTACGCCTCGCGCAGCTTCACCACCGGCACCGGCAGCACGTAGCGGGCCTGCGTGTGGGTGGTGGCGATGGACAGCGTGCCGCTGTCCTGGGCACTGAACTGCTCGCCGATGCGCCGCAGGTTGCCCACCTCGCGCATGATCAGCTCGATGCTCGCGATGACGTGCTGGCCGGGCTCGGTCACGCGCTTGAGCCGCTTGCCGTGGCGGGCGAAGATCTCCACGCCCAGCTCTTCTTCCAGTTCGATGATGGCCTTGGAGACGCCGGGCTGCGAGGTGTGCAGCGCCTTGGCGGCTTCGGTCAGGTTCAGGTTGCGGCGCACGGCCTCCTGAACGAACTTGAACTGGTGAAGGTTCATAACAAATCCCGATATTTATCGCGATTCATTATGCCTTATGAATCTATCGAGGCGGGTTCAGCGCGAGGCGTGCCAGCAGGTCGATGACGGCCGGATCCTGGCCCACGGCGGGCGCCTGGGTGAAGTGCACGCCGGGGTGTCGCTGCCGAAGTTCGGCCATCAGCACGGGCAGATCCTCGCGCGCGTGGCGGCCCATGCCGAGGAAGAGCGGCACCACGTGGATGCTCGCCACGCCCTCGGCCACCAGTTCGGCGACTGCGGCGGGCAGATCGGGCGCCACCAGTTCCAGGTAGGCGCAGCGCACGCGCGCATCGGGCGCCTGCTCGGCCACGCGCCGGGCCACGGCTTCGACGGGTGCGCGCCACTGCGCGTCGCGCGAGCCGTGAGCGAACAGGACGATGCCGCGCGCCGTCATCGCCGCAGCACCAGCCAGCCGAAGGCGCCCAGCGACATCAGCGAGTACAGGAGGCCCGGCGCCGCTGCCGTGGCCCAGGGCCACCAGTCGCGCAGGTTGCCGATGTAGCCGAACACGTTGTTCAACAGGAAGAAGCTGATGCCGATCATCACGCCGGCGAACACATAGCCGGCGATGCCGCTCTGGCGGAAGTGCAGGTAGGCGAAGGGCAGGGCCAGCACCACCATCACCAGGCAGGACAGCGGGTAGAACACCTTGCGCCAGAACTCGATCTTGTAGCGCTGCGTGGCCTGGCCGTTGGCGTCCAGGTGGCGCGTGTATTCGAACAGGTCCATGGTGCGCATGCGCTCGGGCTTGAGCAGCGCCACCGCCACCATGTCGGTGGTCAGGCCGGTCTGCCAGGCCATCAGCGGCTGGTGGACGTTGACGACCTTGGGCGCGGCATTGTTCGGCCCGGTCTGGAATTCCTGGCGCTGCGCGTCCTGCAGCACCCAGCCGCCGTCGACGATGCGCGCCGTGTTGGCCGTGGTCAGCGAGCGCAGGAAGCCGCGGTTGTCGAACTCGAAGATGCGCGGCAGCTTCAGCGTGCCGTCGCGGTCGATGGAGACGACGTTCACGGCGAAGGAATCGTCGCCGCGGCGTTCCTTGAGCCAGCCGCCCGTCAGCCCCGCCGTCGCCAGGTAGCCCTGGTAGCGCGACTTGAGCAGCTGCGCCGCGCGGTCCGACAGCGGCGCCACGTAGTCGCCCACGGCAAAGGTCAGCAGCACGAAGCCCAGGCCCAGCGTGAGCAGCATGCGCAGCGCCCGCCACGGCCCCAGGCCGCTGGTGCGCAGGATGGTGTATTCGGAGCTGCGGGCCAGGTTGGCCATGACGAAGATGGTGCCGATCAGCACCGCGATGGGCAGCAGCTCGTACAGGTGGCTGGGCACCAGCAGCGTGACGTACAGCAGGGCCTGCGGCAGGCCGTAGGGCGCGACCGTGCCCTGGCCCACCGAGGACAGCTCGTCCACGAAGTCGAAGAAGAAGAACAGGCTCAGGAAGCCCAGCGTGACGAAAGCGATCGACTTGATCGCCTCCACGTAGATCAGGCGGCGCAGGGTTCTCATGCGGTCGGGAGGCGGTCCTGTCGGGTCAGCGGGCGACGGCCGGGGCGACCGCGCGCGGCCGGCGCCAGCTGTGCTGGCGCAGCCACAGCCAGGCCAGCACCGCCACCAGCACGCCGCCATGCAGCGCGACCACGAAGCCGGGCAGCGGGAAGCGGCCGCTGCCCACCCAGTTCTGGCCCAGGTTGAGCAGGTTGAAGTAGATGACGAAACAGAAGAGGGCGAACAGCAGGTTGCCGCTGCGCCCCACGCGCGGATTGACGTTGGACACCACCAGCGCGATCAGCACGAAGTTGATGGCCGCCAGCACCATGCCGATGCGCCATCCCAGCTCGCCCTGGTTGGCCGGCGTCGGGCTGGCCAGCAGCGACAGGGTGGACTGGGCCTTGGGCGGCACGGCATCGCCCGGCAGCGGGCTGTCGTCGCCCATGCGGGCGCCGTAGGTGGCGAATTCGCTGATCTTCAGGTCGTTGTTGTCGAAGCTGCGTTCCAGCCGCTGGCCGTTGCTCAGCACCAGATAGCGGCCGCCATCCAGCGACTCGATCTTGCCGCTCTGGGCCGAGGTGATGATCTGCTGGTTGCGCTCGAGCGAGGAGATGAACACGTTGGAGGCCGAGGTCGCGCCCGGCGAGTCCTTGTCGATGTAGAAGACGCGGTTGCGGGCGGCCGATTCCTGGAACTGCCCGGGCGCCACGCGCTCGAGGTCGCCGCGCCGCTCGTACTGGTCGCGCATGCCCTGCGTCTGCGAATTGGCCCAGGGCCAGCCCACCAGCGCCAGCACGGCGATCAGCAGCAGCACCGGCCAGGCGAAGCGCAGCAGCGGCGAGATGAAGTCCGCCAGGCCGCGGCCGGCCGAGAACCAGATCACCATCTCGCTGTCGCGGTACATGCGCGAGAGCGTGCCGACGATGGAGATGAACAGGCTCAGGCTCAGGATGGTGGGCATGTAGCCGATCACCGTATAGGCCATCACCAGGAAGACTTCGGAGGGATTGACGCTGCCGCGCGAGGCGAGGCCCAGCGTGCGGATCAGGATGATCGTCATCACGATCGCGATCAGCACCACCAGCGTGGCCCCGAAGCTGCGCGACAGCTCCTTGCGCAAAGTGGAATGGAATAACATCGTCCGAGCGAAAAGACGGATTATGGACTTCCAACTCAAGACCCTCGGCCTCGCGCAGGCTGCCGCAGAAAAGGCCGACGTGCTCGTCGTCCTCCTCCATGACGACTTCAAGCCGGCCGGCAACGACGGCGTCTCCGGCCTGCTCGCCCAGGCCCGCAAGGCCGGCGACCTGAAGGGCAAACCCGGCAAGCTGGTGGCGGCCTATGCGGCGGCCGGCGTATCGGCCGCGCGCCTCGTGCTGTGCTGCGCCGGCGACCTGTCGCCCGCGGCCGTGCGCAGCGCGGTCGGTGCCGCGGTGCAGGCCGTCAAGTCGTCGGCACCCAAGAAGATGGTCATCGCCTTCGCCGGCGACGTGGGCGAGCAGGCCCTGTATGCCGCCGTGCTGGCCGTGGCCGATGCCAGCTACGTCTACACCACCACCCTGTCCAAGCCCGAGCCGCGCTCGCTGCGGCAGGTGGTGATCGGCACGCCCGCGGCAGCCGGCCTGCAGGCCGCCTTCGACGTGGCGCGCGGCACGGTGCGCGGCATCGAATTCGCCAAGGAATGGGCCAACCGCCCCGGCAACCACAGCACGCCCACCATGCTCGGCGAGGCCGCGCAGTCGCTGGCGCGTGGCCCCAAGCTCAAGGTCGAGGTGCTGGGCCCGCGCGAGGTTGCCAAGCTGGGCATGGGCGCTTTCATGGCCGTGTCGCAGGGCTCGGAACAGCCGCTGCGCTTCATCGTGCTGCGCTACCAGGGCGCGGGCAAGGACGTGGCGCCGCAGGTGCTGGTGGGCAAGGGCATCACCTTCGACACCGGTGGCGTGTCGCTCAAGCCCGCCGCCGACATGGACGAGATGAAGTTCGACATGGGCGGCGCGGCCAGCGTGCTGGGCGTGTTCCGCGCGCTCGGCGAGATCCAGCCGGCCATCAACGTCGTCGGCCTCATCCCCAGCTGCGAGAACATGAACGACGGCCGTGCGGTCAAGCCCGGCGACGTGGTCACCAGCATGGACGGCCAGACCATCGAGATCCTGAACACCGATGCCGAAGGCCGGCTGATCCTGTGCGACGCGCTGTGCTACGCCAAGCGCTTCGAGCCGGCGGCGGTCATCGACATCGCCACGCTCACCGGCGCCTGCGTGGTGGCCCTGGGCGGCGTGCGCAGCGGCCTGTTCGCCACCGACGAGGCCCTGGCGCAGGCACTGCAGGCGGCGGGCGATGCGTCGCAGGACCTGTGCTGGCGCCTGCCGCTGGACGACGACTATGCGGACGGCCTCAAGAGCCGCTTTGCCGACGTCGCCAACGTGGGCGGGCGCGCGGGCGGCGCCATCACGGCGGCCAAGTTCCTGCAGCGCTTCACCTCGGCCTACCCGTGGGCGCACTTGGACATCGCCGGCACCGCCTGGAAGAGCGGCGGCGCCAAGGGCGCGACCGGCCGCCCGGTGGGCCTGCTGCTGAGCTACCTGCTGGCGCAGGCGGGGCAAGGCGCAGCCACCGCCGCGCCGCGCAAGCGCGCCCGCAAGACGGCGGCCGCCTGATCTGCCGCGCCAGCCGTGACCGAGATCGACGTCCACTACAACACGTCCGACAAGCTGCGCCACGCCTGCCGGCTGCTGCGCAAGGCGGTGCTGGGTGCGGGGGCGCAGGTGGTGGTGCAGGGGCCGGCGCCGCTGCTGGATGCGCTGGACGAAGCGCTCTGGCTGTTCTCGCCGGCCGACTTCATCGCGCACTGCAAGGCCGATGCGCCGGTGCACGTGCGCGGCCGCTCGCCGGTGGTGCTCGGCCTGGCCGAGGGCGACGCGCCTTCGCACCGGCAGGTGATGCTCAACCTGGGCGTCGACCTGCCCGCGGGCTTCGAGCGCTTCGAGCGCCTGATCGACATCGTGGGCCTGGACGATGCCGAGCGCCTGGCAGGCCGCAACCGCTGGCGCCACTATGCCGACCGCGGCTATGCCATCACGCGCCACGACGTGGGCGCACGGACGGCACAGGCGGCCGACGCGGCATGAGCAACGTCGGGCCGCGCCGTCCGCCGCGCTTCGTGCCCACGCTCACGGCGGTGGTCGACCTGGACGCGCCGCCACCCCTGGCCGAGCCGGAACTGAAATGGCCGCAGGCCGGGTTGCTGGACCTGTCGCCGGGGCGCGCCGAGGGTGCTGGTCTCGAGGCCGGCGATGCTGCGGCGCGCTCGGCGGCATTACCCGCAAACGCGCCGTCGGCGGCGCCCCCGAGCGGTGCACCGGCACCGACCATGGCACCGTCCGCATCGCCCGCCGGACCGCGCACCGTCGACGCCAGGCATGCCGCCGCGCCGTCGATGGTCGCCATTCGGCCGGACGACGTCTTCGCCATCGAGGAAGAGCTGCTGCACCGCGTGCTCCAGCGCGTCGATCTGCGGCTGGAAGAGGCGCTGACCGACGTGGTGTCCGAGGCGGTCCAGCAGCAGCTGGACGCCATGATCCCCGTCATCCGCGCGCGCCTGGAAGGCCGCTTGCGCCGCCTGATCGGCGAGGCGCTGGCGCAGGAACTCGACGCCGCCGAACCCCGTGTTTTCGCCGGGGGAAGCGCACCATCGTTGGGCTAAACTGGCCCGCAGGTCGGCAGGCGCGAGGGTGCCGAACGCCGGCGCTGCGGCCTGGAACTTGCTCCATGTCGGTGCTCCGGTCGGACCGACCGGTAGAGCTAAATCTGTCTATTCCTGTTCCTCATCGTTTGGAGGTTTCTCATGCAATTGAAATGGACCGCGGTCGCCCTGGCTGCACTTTCGCTGGTGGCTTGTGGCAAGAAGGAAGAAGCCGCGGCACCTGCGACGAGCCCTGCGCCCACGGCGGCTGCTCCCGCGCCGGCCACGCCTCCCGCCGGTGAGACCCTGACGGTGAAGATCGGCCACGTGGCCCCCACCAGCGGTCCCATCGCCCACCTCGGCAAGGACAACGAACTCGGCGCCAAGATGGCCATCGAGGACCTGAATGCCCAGGGCGTCAAGATCGGCGACAAGACGGCCAAGTTCGAACTGATCGCCGAAGACGATGCCGGCGATCCGAAGCAGGGCACCGCCGTCGCCCAGAAGCTGGTGGACAGCCAGGTCAACGGCGTGGTGGGCCACCTGAACTCGGGCACCACCATCCCGGCCTCCAAGATCTACAGCGACGCCGGCATTCCGCAGATCTCTCCCTCGGCCACCAACCCCAAGTACACCCGCCAGGGCTTCAAGACCACCTTCCGCGTGGTGGCCGACGACACCCATCTGGGTGGCACGCTGGGCAAGTACGCCGTCGACACGCTCAAGGGCAAGAACATCGCCGTGATCGACGATCGCACGGCCTACGGCCAGGGCGTCGCCGACGAGTTCGAGAAGGCCGCCAAGGCCGCCGGCGCCACCATCGTGGGCCGCGAGTTCACCACCGACAAGTCCACCGACTTCAACGCCATCCTGACCAAGCTGAAGGGCGCCAAGCCCGACATCCTGTTCTTCGGCGGCATGGACGCCGTGGGCGGCCCGATGCTCAAGCAGGTCAAGCAACTCGGCCTGAACGTCAAGTTCATGGGCGGCGACGGCCTGTGCACCGGCGAACTGGCCAAGCTGGCCGGCGATGCCGTGGGCGAAGAGATGGTCTACTGCGCCGAAGCCGGCGGCGTGGACGGCGACTTCAAGGCCCCGCTGGACGCCTGGAAGACCAAGTTCAAGGAAAAGAACGGTGTGGACGTGCAGATCTACGCCCCGTACGTCTACGACGCCGTGCAGGTGCTGGCCGCTGCGATGCAGAAGGCCGGCTCGGCCGATCCGGCGAAGTACCTGCCCGAAGTCGGCAAGATCGAATACAAGGGCCTGACCGGCCCCATCGCCTTCGACGAGAAGGGCGACATCAAGAACGGCGCCCTGACGCTGTACACCTACAAGGGTGGCCAGCGCACGCAGATCGCCGTGGTGCGCTGAAAAAACGGCAGCGGTTTCCGCGCCAACGAGAAAGGGGCCTGCGGGCCCCTTTCTTCATGCCCGTTCGCCGGCATGCGGCGACACGGACCGGCTTCTGTCGATGGCCCCGTTCTGGTCAGTCGGCGTGCTCGTACACGTACAGGCCCACGTCGATGCGGCCCTGGCGGAAGCCCGCTTCGCAGTAGGCCAGGTAGTACTCCCACAACCGGTGGAAGCTCTCGTCGAAGCCCAGGGGGGCGATGGCGGGCCACTGGGCCATGAAGCGCCGGCGCCATTCGGCCAGCGTGAGCGCATAGCTCTGGCCGAAGCGCTGGACCTCGGCCAGGCGCAGGCCGACGCGCTCGCCGTGCTCGCGCATCAGCGTGGGCGTGGGCAGCATGCCGCCGGGGAAGATGAAGCGCTGGATGAAGTCCGCGCCGGCGCGGTAGCGGGGGAAGGCGTCTTCGTCGATGGTGATGGCCTGCACGACGATCCGGCCGCCGGCGGCCAGCCGGTCCTTCAGCACCTGGAAGTAGGTCGGCCACCAGGCCTCGCCCACGGCCTCGATCATCTCGATGGACACGATGCGGTCGAAGTGGCCCGGCACGTCGCGGTAGTCCTGCAGGCGCAGGTCGATGCGCGGCTGCATGCCGGCGGCCTCGGCGCGCCCCTGGGCGCAGCGCAGCTGCTCGGTGGACAGGGTGAGGCCGGTGACCTGCGCGCCCGCTTCGGCCATGCGCAGCGCCAGGCCGCCCCAGCCGCAGCCGATCTCCAACACGGACTGCGCGGGGTCGATCCTCAGCAGCTCGACGATGCGCGCGAGCTTGCGGTCCTGCGCGGCTTCCAGCGTGTCGTCGCTGCGGGCATAGATGGCGCTGGAATACTGCAGGCCCGGGTCGAGCCAGCGTTCGTAGAAGGCATTGCCCAGGTCGTAGTGGAAGGCGATGTTGTCGCGGCTGCCGGCGCGCGTGTTGTCGCGCCGGCGGTGCGCGAGGCGGGCCAGCCACCGCGCGAGCCCGGTGCCTTCGACGCTGCCCTGCCAGGCGGCTTCGTTCAGGGCGCCGAGTTCCAGCAGGGCCGGCAGGTCGGGGGTGGACCAGTCGCCGTCGCGGTAGGACGTGGCCAGGCCGAGATCGCCCTGTGCCAGCAGGCGCAGCAGCGGCCGCCAGCGGTGCAGGCGCAGCAGGGCCTGCGGGCCGGGCTGGCCGCCGCGGGCCTCCAGGCGGGCACCGTGCGGCAGCTCGACCACCAGATGGCCGGCCCGCAGCCGGGCCAGCAGCGGTTGCAGCAGCCGGCGGGCCAGAAGGCTGGCAACCGGCCCCTTGCCACGCGGGCGCGGGCTTGGCGTCAGGTCGCAGTCGCAGGCGGGATCGAGCGGTCGGGTCATGGCGTCGTGGGCGGCAGGGTGGCGGAAGGGCCGGCGGATGCAGGGGCTGGGCCGGCATTGTGAATGCTGACGGCATGGCCGGGCGGCGCGGGCCGCGGCACCAGGCCGACACCCTTGAGCCACAGGCGCAGCGCCTCCCAGTGGATGGCGCCGATCACCTTGAGCGTGAGCAGCGGATGGCTGACGAAGGCGGCCAGCAGCGCCCGGTCGTCCAGCGGCCGCGCCGTGGCGTCCAGGCGCGCCACCAGCAGCGGGCCCTGGGCATCCACCGCATCCACGCCCACCGACAGCGGACTGTGGGCCGGCGCATCGGCGGCCGGCGGCCGGATGCGGAAGCGGTAATGCATGTCCAGCCCCATGAAGGGCGACACGTACAGCGCCTTGTCGCAGCGCTGCTCGACGCGCTCGCCCGTCCCCGGTTCCACCGGCAGCAGGTAGCTGTGCCGCTGGCCGAAGGTGTTGTTGACCTCGTAGAGGATGGCCCGCAGCCCGCCGCCCGGCGCATCGCAGAAGTACACGCTCAGCGGGTTGAAGGCGTAGCCCAGAATGCGCGGCATGGTGAGCAGCCGGATGCGCCCGCCAACGGGCAGGCCGGCCGCAATCAGCTGGGCTTCCACGTGGGCACGCGGGCCTTCGGCGTCGCCCGCGCCGTAGTCGCACCAGCGCAGGCTGAACAGGTTGAAGCGGCCGAGGGAGAAAAGCCGGCTGCGCTGCGACAGCGCTTCCACCCGGTCGATGTCCAGCAGCAGCGAATAGACCCGGTAGGCCAGGCGGTGGCGCCGCGGACGCATCCGCTGGTGCATCACGCGGCCGCTGTAGAGCGCCTGTCCGTCGCCGCTCATGGGACCGTCGTGCCGAGGGTGCCGGCCGCTGCAGCAGGGCTGGCGCCGAGGTGGATGCGGCCCGACTCGTTGGCCACCTGCCAGGGGCGCCGCACGCCGCCCAGGGCCTCGGCCACGGCCAGACCGGACTGCAGCCCGTCCTCGTGGAAGCCCGAGCCGAAGTAGGCGCCGCAGAACCACACGCGCCGCTGGCCCTGCAGCGACCACAGCGAACGCTGGGCCTCGATGGCCCGGGCATCGAACAGCGGGTGTTCGTAGACCTGGCTGCGGATCAGGTGGTCGCCGTGCGGCTCCACCGTGGGGTTGAGCGTGACGAACAGCGGCGTCTTCTCGTCGATGCCCTGCAGCCGGTTCATCCAGTAGGTGACGCAGGGCGCGGCATCGGGGTTGCGGCTGTCGGCCAGGTAGTTCCAGCTGGCCCACACGCCGCGGCGCCTGGGCATCAGCGCGGGGTCACTGTGCAGCACGGTGTGGTTGCGCGAATACTGGAAGGCGCCGAGCAGGCGGCGCTCGTCGGCGCTCGCGTCGCCGAGCAGGCCCAGCGCCTGGTCGGCATGGGCGCCCACCACGACGGCGTCGAAGCGCTCGGGCCACCAGCCGCCAGCGGTGCGCAGCCAGGCGCCCTCGTCGTCGCGGCGGACGGCGATTACCGGCTGGTCCAGGTGCAGGCGGTCCGCGAAGCCGGCCACCAGCCGCTGCACATAGCTGCGGCTGCCGCCCTGCACGGTGCGCCACACGGGGCGCCCATCGACCTGCAGCAGGTGATGGTTCTGGCAGAAGCGGATGAAGGCCTCGGTGGGATAGCGGCCGATCTGCCCGGCCGGCGTGGACCAGATGGCGGCGGCCATCGGATAGAGGTGGTCTTCGCGGAAGGCGGCGCCGTAGCCG
Organism: Pseudacidovorax intermedius; assembly: GCF_001476815.1. GTDB lineage: Bacteria > Pseudomonadota > Gammaproteobacteria > Burkholderiales > Burkholderiaceae_C > Xenophilus > Xenophilus intermedius_A. Next base: position 19,207 of record NZ_LDSL01000134.1, read on the forward strand.
TGCGCGTCCAGAAACTCCTCCAGGGGCTGCAGGCCGGCGGCGGCGGCCTGGCCAGGGGCCTCGCGGTAGAAGCGCATTAGGTCGCGCAGCATGGCCCAGAAGCGGGGCCGAACCAGATTGCGCGGCTGGGCGAACAGGCCGCGCAGATCGGTGCCGGCATATTCGAGCGCGCCGCCGTCGCGGCTGACCGCAAAGGACATGTCGGAGGCCACGGTGGGCACGCCCAGGTGTGCGAACAGGGCCGTGAGGTTGGGGTAGGACGGTTCGTTGTAGACGATGAAGCCCGTGTCCACCGGCACGCGCTGGCCACCCGGCACGGGCGCGTCCACCGTGTGGCTGTGGCCGCCGGGGCGCGGCTCGGTCTCGAACACCGTCACCCGGTGGCGCTGGCCAAGCAGCCAGGCGGCCGAGAGCCCGGCGATGCCGGCGCCGACCACCGCGATGTTCAGCGGCGCGCCGGCGTGGGCCGCATCGGGCGGCAGAGGGTGGGCGACGGGGACAAGGTGGCTCATCGTGACTCCAGGTGCTCGATGCCTATACGCGCCGCGGAGCGGCTTGGATTCGCGCCGTCCTACATGCGATGCGGCGGGCGCCGTGATCCAATCCGCGGCCGGCAGCGTAAAGGCTCCATCATGGAAGCCCGGCCCCTGCCATCGAATACACCCCGGCCACGGACGCGTCCGCTGCCCGTGTCGATCGTGAACCTCGCCGACGCCCAAGCCATACTGCCGACCTCTGCCGAACTGTGCGATCTGGTGCAGGCGGTGGCCGAACGCCAGGACAGAACGGCCTTCGCCGTGCTGTTCAAGCATTTCGCGCCACGGATCAAGACCTACCTGATGCGCGCAGGCGCCGAGGCCGAGCTGGCCGAGGACCTGGTGCAGGAAACCATGGTCATGCTCTGGCGCAAGGCGGCGCTGTTCGACCCCCGCCAGGCGGGGGTGTCGACCTGGGTGTTCACCATTGCCCGCAACCTGCGCGTCGACCGCTTCCGCCGCCAGGGCGGCGCCGTGGAAATGGTGACGACGGAGGCCGCCGGCCTGGACGCCATCGCAGAAGACGCACCCGCGCCCGACGAGCGCCTGCACAGCCTGCGCTGCGAAGGCCGGCTGCGTGAGGCGCTGCGGCGCCTGCCCGCCGACCAGTTGCGGGTGCTGCACCTGTCCTATTTCGAAGAACAGCCGCATTCACGCATCGCCCAGGATCTGGGCATTCCCCTCGGCACCGTCAAGTCGCGCGTGCGGCTGGCGGTGGCCCATCTCCGCAAGTTGTTGGATGGCCTGGCATGACGGCAATTCATCATCATCCGTGCGACGACCTCCTCGTCGCACTGGCCGCCGGCACGCTCGCGGCTGGACCGGCCGCCGTCGTGGCGAGCCACGTCGAAGGTTGCCCGGCCTGTGCGAACCGTCTTGCCGAACTGGAAGCTCTCGGCGGCGCGTTGCTTGAAGAACTGCCCGGCGCGGACCTGGCCCCGGAGGCCCTGGTGAACACCCTTGCCGCCATCGACGCGCTGCCCGTCACCGAGGCAGAGCGCGTGATTCGCACCGCGCGCCGGCCGGACCTGCCTGCCGGTGCCCGCTGGCCCAGGGCGCTGGCGGATTGCAGCGGCACGCCCTGGCGCTGGATCGGCCCGGGCATGCGCTGGAGCCGCCTGACGCTGCCCAGCGACCCGTCCGCCAACCTGTTCCTGCTGCGCATCGGCGCGGGCAAGTTCCTGCCGCCGCACACCCACAGTGAGCTGGAGTTGACCCAGGTGCTGTGGGGCAGCTTCCACGACGGCCGCGCTCTGTTCGGCCCGGGCGACTTCGATGCGGCGGACGGCCGTGTCCACCACCAGCCGGTGGTGGAACCCGGTTGCGAATGCATCTGCCTGGCGTCGGTGGACGGCCGCGTGGTGTTCGACAGCTTCCTGGCCCGCGCACTGGGGTCGATGGTCGGCATGTGAGTGCGTGGCCGGCACGCACGGGCTGGAGCCCGGCTGCCACCGATGCAAAAAAAACCGCGCGGCCAAGACCGCGCGGTTTTTTTCTGCCAGCCCCTGGCTGGGGCGCGGCGCTCAGCCGCGCCAGGCCAGCGTCAGCCGCGTGGCCACCGCCGAGGAGACGCCGGTCACGAACGCGCCCCAGGCCAGGTCGGCCAGCGTCACGGCCCAGGGCCACTGCTTGAGCGTCGCCTGGTTGGTCAGGTCGTAGGTCGCGTAGCAGATCAACCCGAGCAGCGCGCCCATGGCCAGCGCCTGCAGCGGCTTGCGGGCCTCCAGCGCCGGGCCGATGGCGAAGACCACCATGCCCACCAGATACAGCAGGTAGAACAGCACGGCCGGTGCCACCGCGAAGCCGTCCGCCATCAGGTGGCCGATGGCCGGCCGGTAGAGCCGGGAGGCCATGGTGCCGAGCCAGATGGCATCCAGGCCGAGAAAGACGACGGCGGCGATGCCGTAGGCGGTGAGATAGTGGGCGAAGGGGAGGTTCATGGTCGGAGCCGTTGAGGGGGCGAAGCGGACGAAGGGAGAGGGCGAAACTTCAGCGCAGGCGGTAGCTCAGCAGCCGGCCGCCTTCGAGCGTGCCGTCCAGGCCGACCCAGTTGCCGCTGGCGTCGTACCACAGGTCGATGCGCTGCTTGAGGGCCACGATGCGCCAGCGCTGGGCGGTCACGGCCTGACCGCGTACGTCGAGCGTGGCCGGCGGCAGGGGCTCGACGCGCACCGGTTCCAGCTTGCCCGTCTGCGCATTGAGCAGTTCGCGCTGCTGCAGCAGCGCACGGTTCCAGTAGGCGAAGCTCATGACGCAGCCGGCCAGCAGCGCATCGCCAGGTGGCAGGCGCACGGCCAGCTTGTCGCCGTTGTCGTCGGTCTCGGCCTGCAGCGTCTGCAGGCAGTCGCCCTGCCAGCGTTCCTGGGCGCGGTGGCGGTAGCGGTAGACGGTGATGCCGAGCAGCTTAACGTCGAAGCGGGCCTCGCTGCGCAGCAGGCGGATGCCGTCGGGCTGGGTGTCGAGCGCGAAGACGTGCTCGCCGATGGGCTTGCCGTCCAGCGCGGCGTCGAAGTTCCAGATTTGCCGCGGCTCAGCGGCGGCGGCCGGCAGTGCCCAGGCTGCGAACGCCAGCACGGCGATGACGTGCCGCGTGCGCCTGCCCGAAGCCGTTCGCCCTGCCGCCAGCCACCGGTCGCTCATGCGCCGGCCTTTCTTGGCGGCCAGGGCACGAAGGCGCTGGTCCGCGCCACGTAGTCGCGGTAAGCGGGCCGGCGTGCGTGCAGGTCTTTTTCCAGCAGCGTCACGCCCGACACGCGCAGCAGCATGAAGGTGATCAGCATTGGCGAGACGAAACACCAGGCGGCGCCCAGGCCCCCGGCCTCCAGCGTCATCAGGGCCAGGCCCCACCACACGCAGCTCTCGCCGAAGTAGTTGGGATGCCGGGTATAGCGCCACAGGCCGCGGTCCATCACCGCCTTGCTGCCGCGGTGCCGGGCACGGAAGCTGGCCATCTGCGCATCGGCCACGGCCTCGAAGACGATGCCGAACAGCGCCAGCGCGGCGCCCAGCAGGTCGATGGCACCGAAAGGCCGGGCGCCGGCCAGTCCGGCCAGCAACGGTGCGGAAATGATCCAGCCCAGCAGCCACTGCAGGCCGAAGACGATGAACAGGCTCTTCCAGGCGAAGGCGGGGCCGTGGCGTTCGCGCATCTCGGCGTAGCGGCGGTCTTCGCCATGGCCCCAGTTGCGCCAGCTGATGTAGACGCACAGGCGCAGGGCCCAGGCGCAGGCCAAGACCAGCATCGCGCCGCGCCGCGTGGGGTCGGCGGCCGGCAGGGCCCAGGCATAGGCCAGCGCGGGCAGGGTGATGAGCCAGGGCCAGATGCGGTCGGCCAGGCTGGCGTCGCGCTGGCGCAGGCTGGCGAGCCAGCCGGCCAAGGCCAGCGGCAGCGACACGAGCAGGCCGAAGAGGGCGGCATGCAGCATGGCTCAGCGCTTTTCGAACAGGTAGTGGCCGACCCACCAGCGCTGGCCGCCGTCCCAGCCGAACAGCTCTTCGACCGACAGAAAAAACAGGCGCCAGCGCATCCACCAGCGGTCGGCCTCGTTGGCGCCATAGGCAGCCGCGATCACGGGCAGCAGTTCGGCGCGGCGTGCGTCCATGTTGTCCAGCCAGGCGCGGGCGGTGCGCTGGTAGTGGCGGCCATCCCAGCGCCAGCGGTCGAGCAGGCGCAGGTCGTCCTGGCACTGCATCGCCAGGTCGTCGCTGGGCATCATGCCGCCGGCGAAGAAGTAGCGCGTCATCCAGTCGCTGGCGTCACGCTCGACGAAGGGGTAGGGCGCTTCCTTGTGCACGAAGACGTGCATGAAGAAGCGGCCGCCTGGCGCCAGCCAGCCGGCGACGCGGCCGAAGGCGGCCGCCCAGTTGCGCAGGTGCTCGAACATCTCGACCGAGACGATGCGGTCGAAGCGCTCGTCGATGTCGAAGGCATTGATGTCGCAGGTGATGACGCGCAGGTTGGCCAGCTTGCGGCGCGCCGCTTCGCCTTCGATGTAGGCGCGCTGCGAGTGCGAGTTGGAGACGACGGTGATCGGGCTGTTCGGATAGTGCGCCGCCATCCACAGCGAGAGCGAGCCCCAGCCGCAGCCCAGCTCCAGAATCTTCTGGCCGTCCACCAGGCCGGCGCGCTCGCAGGTGGTGGCCAGGGCGGCGGCCTCGGCGGCGCCCAGGTCCTCGACGCCGGGCCCCCATTCGCAGCAGCTGTACTTGCGGTGCGGGCCGAGCACGCCGCCGAAGAATTCGGCGGGCACCTCGTAGTGCTGCTCGTTGGCCTTCTCGGGCAGCGGCGCCAGCGGGGCAGCACGCATGGCGGTGAGGAAGTCGCGCGTCTGCCGGGCCACGGCCTCGGCGTCGCCGCACTGCAGTTCGTCGATGCGCTCGCGCAGCAGGCGGCGGATGCCGAGGCGGATCACGCTGTCGGGCACGTAGCCCTGTTCGACCCAGCGGATGGCGGTGGCGGTGTTGTCTCGGGGCATGGGGTCGGTCCTGGCGGGCGGGTGATCGGTGCGGGTCTGCCACCTTTACGCAGCGCAGGGGCTTTTGGATTTGGCGCGGCAGGTCGGAAGGGCTGTGGACAATGCCGGCCATGCGCCTGCGCCCCCCGATCCGCTCCCTCCCCATCGCGCCCGCCCTTGCCGGCGCCCTGCTGCTCGCCGGCTGTGCCTCCACCCCCGTTCCGGTCCCGCCGCCGCAGCCGGGCCGTGTGGCGACGGCGCCTTCCGCTGCCCCGGTCGCACCGCCTGTGTCGAAGCAGGCTGCCCCTGTTCCCGACGAGCGCCAGGCCGCGTTCTCTGCGTGGCTGGCCCAGTTCCGCCAGCAGGCGGCCGCCGCCGGCATCCAGGAGCCAACGCTGCGCGCCGCCCTCGACACGGCACGCCTTCTGCCGTCGGTGGTGGAGCGCGACCGCAGCCAGCCCGAGTTCACCCGCAGCGTCTGGGATTACCTGGACACCGCCGTCTCGCCCCAGCGCGTGACGCGCGGCCAGGCCAAGCGGCAGGAGGCGGCCGCGGCCGCCGATGCCGCCGCGGCCCGCTACGGCGTGCCGGCCGAGGTGCTGGTGGCCGTCTGGGGCATGGAGAGCAATTTCGGCAGCAACTACGGCGACATCCCCACCATCGATGCATTGGCCACGCTGGGCTTCGACGGCCGGCGCGCCGACTGGGCGCGCCAGCAACTGATCGCCGCCCTGCGCATCGTGCAGAACGGCGACATCGACGCCGCCCACATGATCGGCTCCTGGGCCGGCGCCATGGGGCAGACGCAGTTCCTGCCGACCAACTTCCTGGCCTATGCGGTCGATGCCGACGGCGACGGCCGCCGCGACATCTGGTACAGCATGGCCGACGTGATGGCCTCCACCGGCAATTTCCTGATGCGCGAAGGCTGGCAGCGCGGCCAGGGCTGGGGGGCGGAAGTGCGGCTGCCGGCCGGCTTCGACCTGGCGCGGGCCGATCCATCGGTGCGCCAGTCCGCATCGCAATGGGCGGCCGAGGGCGTGAGCGCCGCGGCAGGCGGCCCGCTGCCCGAGCTGGGCGATGCCTACGTGCTGTTGCCGGCCGGCGCGCGCGGGCCGGCCTTCCTGGTCGGGCCCAACTTCCGCGCGCTGCTGCGCTACAACAATGCGACCAGCTATGCGCTGGGCGTCGGCCTGCTCGCCCAGCGCATCGCCGGCGGTCCGGGCGTGATCGCGGAATGGCCGCGCGACCTGCAGCCGCTGGGCCGCAGCGACATGCTGGCCTTGCAGCAGGGCCTGGCCGCCCGCGGCTTCGATCCCGGCACGCCGGACGGCCTGCTCGGCCCGGCCACGCGCGGCGCCATCCGCGCCTGGCAGCGCAGCAGCGGCCAGCCGGCGGACGGCTATCCCACCCAGCAGATGCTCCAGCAGTTGCGCGGGCACTGAACCTGCATGTTTCCTGGCCGATGAAGGACCTGAGCCCCGACGACCATGCCCTGCTGGACCAGTGCGAGCAGGCCTCGCTCGACCTGCTGGTGCGCAACCTCTCGCCCCACGGCATCCTGGCGGCCAGCCGCACCGAGGCGGCGGTGGCGCGGCGCTACACCCGCATCTTCGGCCGCGATGCGGCCATCTGCATCATGGCCATGGCCGGCAGCGGCGTACCGGCGCTGGAGGAGGGCGCCATCGCCAGCGTGCAGGCGCTGGCCGACCAGCAGGCGGCCAACGGCCAGATTCCCAAGTACGTGGACCCCGAGGGTCAGGACGCCGACTTCTGGTACCTGGGCTGCATCGACGCCACGCTGTGGTGGCTGATCGCCATCGACCACCTGCGGGGCCTGGGCCGCGTGCCGGCCGGACGCTGGGCGCCCGGCGAGGCGCTGGCCATCCAGTGGCTGCTGGCCCAGGAGCACCAGCACTTCCGCCTGCTGCAGCAGAACGAGGCCAGCGACTGGGCGGACATCATGCCGCGCTCGGGCTTCGTGCTCTACACCAATGCGCTGTGGTACGAGGTCAAGCGCCGCTTCGGCCTGGCGAATGCAGAAGAGACGAAGCACCACTTCAACCACCTCTTCAACCCCTTCCAGCGCGACCTGCCCGAATACCACCGCGCCCGCCTGCTGCGTCACTACGCGCGGCGCGGCCGGCGCGATCCGGGCATGTACCTGAGCTTCGTCAACCTGTCGGTGGTGGGCGACGAGGGCGACGTCTTCGGCAACGTGCTGGCCATCCAGAGCGGCCTGGCCGATACCGACATGGCGGCCCGCATCGTGCAGCGCATCGGCGAAGCCGGTGCCAGCGTGCCCTGGCCGGTGCGGGTGGTGCTGCACCCGCTGTCGCAGCAGCATCCGCTGTGGCGGCCCTACATGGGGCGCCACCAGCAGAACTACCTGCACCAGTACCACAACGGCGGCATCTGGCCCTTCGTCGGCGGCTTCTGGGTGATGGCGCTGGCGCAGCTCGGCCTGCACGCGCAGGCCCGGGCCGAACTGGTGAAGCTGGCCCGCGCCAATGCGCACGGCGGCTGGCGCTTCACCGAATGGTTCCACGGCAAGACGCTGGCGCCCATGGGCATGGCGGGGCAGAGCTGGAATGCGGCGGCGTTTCTGCTCGCGTCGAAGGCGCTCGGTATGGCAGCGTCCAGCCCCGTGCGATAGGGCGTTTCTTCCTCGCTCGCCACAACCCGAACTATTCTGACGACGGCCACAATCGCGCCAATGCGGCCCCTACGCTCCGCCTCCTTTTGTCAGGAGGGAAGCGTCCAATGTTCGTCAGGCCATCGTGGGCCCCCGTGTATCTGGGGTGTGCTGTTCTACTCGTCGCGTGCGGCGGAGGCGGGAGTGGCGGCGGCGGAGGCCTTGGCGGCTTCGCCCCGCCAGCCGCCGGGTCGGGCGGTGGCGGCGCCAGCGGCTCCGGCGGTGCGTCCACCCCGGGCTCGGGCGGCGCCGCTGGCAGTGGCGGCACCGCGGCGGCCTCGACCGTGCTCTCTGGCCGGGTCACCTACGAGTCGGTGCCCAGCGCCAACGGTGTCCTCGACTACGGTGCCGTGGCGCGCAAGCCCGTGCGCGGCGTGCCGCTGGACGTGGTGGATGCCGCAGGCAACGTGAAGGCATCCGCCACCACCGATGCGGACGGGCGCTATAGCGTGACGGTAGCGGCGGGTGGGCCCGTCGCCGTGCGGGTCCTCGCGAAGCTGGTGCGCGGTTCGGGCAGCGGCAGTGCAGACGTCGCGGTGCGCGACAACACCCAGTCGGGCGGCATCCATGGCATCCAGACCAACTTCTTCGCGCTGGGTGGCGCCACTGCGACGCGCGACATCAACGCCGCCTCCGGCTGGACCGGCAGCGCCTATGGCAGCGACCGGCTGGCCGCACCCTTCGCGGTGCTGGACGCCATCTACGCCGCGCAGTCGAAGGTGCTGTCTACGGCGGCGGGCACGGTCTTTCCGCCGCTTGACGTCTACTGGAGTCCGGACAACCGGCCGGCTGGCGGGGCGCCGGAACTCGGCCAGATCGGCACGAGCCATTTCGAAGACCGTACGCGCAGCGGCGGCGGGCGCAGCATCTACGTGCTGGGCCAGGAGAATGTCGACACCGACGAGTACGACACCTCCGTGATCGCCCACGAATGGGGGCACTATTACCAGTCGGCCTTCAGTCGCGACGATTCGCCCGGCGGTCCCCATTCGACCGGCGATTTGGCCGACCGGCGCCTGGCCTTCTCCGAAGGCTGGGGCAATGCGTGGTCCGGCATCGCGCTGGGTCGCCGCGACTATTCCGACTCGGCGGGCCCCCGCCAGTCGCAGGGTTTCGCGTTTGCGCTCGACACGGGGGCGCCTTCGACGCCGGGTTGGTATAAGGAGTTCTCCGTCCAGTCGGTGCTGTGGAACCTGAACAACCAGATCGGCTTCACGCCCATCCATCAGGCCATGACCCAGGGTCTGAAGAACACCCCGGCCGTGACCTCGATCCATGCGTTCGCCTCCGCCTTCATCGCGGTGGCCTCGTCGGCGCAGCAAGCGGCGCTTAACAGCCTGCTGGCCGGCCAGCGGATTACTGGATCGTCCGACGCCTTCGGCGGCTCGGAGACAAACGACGGCGGCCTGGGCGCCTTCGCCCTGCCGCTCTACACCAGCGCGGCGGTGGGTACGCCGAAGCAGGTCTGCGTGACCGACCAGGCGGATCCCGGCGGATCGGGCAACAAGCTCGGTAGCTTCGCCTACCTGCGGCTGCCCATCTCGCAGGCGCGCGACTACACGGTCAACGTGAGCGGCCCGGCGGGTTCCGACCCGGACTTCCGGGTCTACCAGGGTGCGCTCGTCGGCGGTGCCGCCAACGTGCAGGCTGGCAGCGACCAGGCCAAGGTGAAGCTGGGCGCCGGCACTGCGGTGGTGGCCGTGCAGGACTTCAATGTCTCTTCCGCCAACACGTGCTTCACGGTTACTGTCAACTGAAAGGGAACGCCATGAACGGAAGAAACTGGAACCGTCGTGCCGCATTGGCGCTGATCCTGGCGGCGGTGGCAGCCGCGGGCAGTGCGTGGGCAGGCGCAAGCACGGAAGCGAAGAAAGAAAAGCGCACTTGGACGGCCGCGCCGGCCAAGGCCAACGGATCGGGCATCGCGGTAAGCTACAGCGTGGAGCCCCATCCCGTAACCGGCCGTTCCACGCGGATCATGCTGCGCTTCGTGGAAGTCGGTCCGGCCGGCGGCTCGGTGCGCGTCGTGGCGGAGCCAGGCCTGTCGCTGCTGACCGTGCCTGCGCAACGCGCATTGCCCTCCGGCGAGTCGATGTGGGCGGTGGACGTGCAGCCACTGGCGGATGGCCTGGCCTACATCGATGTCTTCACGACCCAGGGCAATGCCACCAGCGCCGTGTCCATCCCGGTCCAGACCGGCACCGGTGCCCAGAAGCTGCCGGTCTCGCCGCACCTGAAGACGGGGCCCCAAGGCGAGACGCTGCTCATCAAGCCGGTGCCCTGAGGACGGCACAGCGGCGGCGCTGGGCCGCCGCCGCGCTCGCACCCCACCGGTTCGTCAGGGTCGAGGCTCGCGCCCCGCCCCGCACTCCGCGCACAGTCCGTACAGCGTCAGCTCGTGCGCTTCCACCGCGAAGCCGGCCGGCGCCAGGCCGGACAGGTCGCCCGGGCAGGCATGGATGTCGAACACGCGCTCACAGCGCCGGCACTGGAAGTGGTGGTGGTGCGCATGGCGCGCCGATTCATAGCGGGCCGCCGCGCCCGGCAGTTCGACGGCGCGGATGGCGCCGCCTTCCAGCAGCAGCTTGATGTTGCGGTAGATGGTGGCGATGCCCAGGGCCGGCACCTCCTGCTGCGCCACGGCGAGGATCTCCGCGGGCAGGAGCGGACGCTGCGATTCGTCGATCACCCGCCGAATAGCGGCCCGCTGCCGGGTGCCGCGGCTGCCGATGGGCGAGTTGGCGCCCGGCATCTCCCCGGCTTCCAGCGCCGCGGGTTCGCCGTCGGTGGCCGGCCCGTGGTCGTGGCGGTGAGGATGGGGGTGCGGGGCACTCATGGCTTCAGTCTAGCGAGGGCCGGCCGCCGGGGCCGTCAGCCTGGACCGGCAACGCCGATGCCTGCGTGGTTCAGCGCACCTTGGCGCCCATCAGGGCCGCCGCGATCGTGTCGGCGTTGTAGGCGAACAGCCTGAGGTAGGTCGACGCCTCAGTGCCGGGCGCGGAGAGGGCGTCGGAGTACAGCTTGCCACCGACCGTCACACCGGACTCCCGCGCGATGCGCTCCACCAGGCGAGGGCTGGAGATGTTCTCCATGAAGACGGCGCTGACCTGGCCCTTGCGGATCTGGCGGATGAGCTGCGCCACGTCGGCGGCGGAAGGCTCGGCATCGGTGTTGATGCCCTGCGGCGACAGCAACTTCACGCCATAGGCGGCGCCGAAGTAGCCGAAGGCGTCGTGCGAGGTCAGGATGCGCCGGCGCTGCGCCGGAATGGCGGCGAAGCGCGTGCGCAGGTCGCGGTCCAGGGCCTGCAGCTTCGCGGTGTAGGCGGCCGCGCGCTCGCCGATGGCAGCGGCCTGCGCGGGCCGCAGGGAGGACAGCGCATCGCGGACGTTGGCGACGTAGCGCACTGCGTTGCGCAGATCCTGCCAGGCATGCGGATCGGTGCCCTCGCCATGCGCCCCATGGCCGTGGCCCTCGTCGTCGTCGGCCTTGCGCGGCGTGATGCCGGCGCTGGCCACCACCACGCTGCCGCGGTAGCCGGAGGTCTTCACCAGCCGGTCGATCCAGCCTTCGAAGCCCAGGCCGTTGACGACCACCAGGTCGGCCGCCGCCAGCGCGCGGGCATCCGCCGGCGTGGGCTGGAAGACGTGCGCATCGGCATCGGGGCCGACCAGCGATTGCACCTGCACCTCCGGCCCGCCGACCTCGCGCACCAGGTCGGCCAGGATCGAGAAGCTCGCCACGACGCGCAGCGGGCGCTCCTGCGCATGGACAGGCGCGGCTGCGGCCGCGGCGACGAGGCCGGAGACGAAGAGGCGGCGGGACAGGGTTTGGGAAGGCATGGTGTGTGACAGCAGGAAAATGAGAAAGCCGGCGCGGGTAGGGACGGCGTCAAGCCACCCGGTGCGGCCGCCGCAGGCGCTGCCACAGCAGGCCTTCGCGGCTGCCGGCACACAGCGACAGCAGGTAGACGGCGCCGGCCACCAGCACGATGGCCGGGCCGGAGGGCCATTGCGCGTGGTACGACAGCAGCAGCCCTGCAAAGCCGGAGAAGGCGGCGATCAGCGCCGCCACGGCGATCAGGCCGCCGACGGTGCCGGCCCAGAAGCGGGCCGCGGTCGCGGGCAGCATCATCAGGCCCACGGCCATCAGCGTGCCCATGGCCTGGAAACCCGCCACCAGATTGGCGACGGTGAGCATCAGGAAGGCGAGGTGCACCCAGCGTCCGGGGCCGCCGACGCTGCGCAGGAAGCCCGGGTCCACGCATTCGGCGATCAGCGGCCGCCACAGCAGCGCCAGCACCGCCAGTGTGAGGCTGCTCACGCCGCAGATCAGCAGCAGGGCGCTGTCGTCCACGGCGAGGATGGTGCCGAAGAGCAGGTGCATCAGGTCCACGCTGGTGCCGCGCAGCGACACCAGCATCACGCCCAGGGCCAGCGCCATCAGGTAGAAGGCGGCGAAGCTCGCGTCCTCGCGCTGCGCGGTGCTGCGGGCGACGATGCCCGCGCCCAGCGCCACGCCGATGGCGGCCAGGAAGCTGCCGATGCTCATGGCGGCAACCGAGGGGCCGGCGATCAGGAAGCCCAGCGCCGCGCCCGGCAGCAGCGCATGGCCGGTGGCGTCGCCCATGAGGCTCATGCGGCGCAGCACCAGCAGCGTGCCCATGGGCGCACTGCCCAGCGCCAGCGCCAGCGCGCCGACCAGGGCGCGGCGCATGAAGCCGAAGTCCAGGAAGGGCTGGATCAGCAGGTCGTGCAAAGTCATGGCACACGGCCCCCGGCGGCAGGTTTCATGGCCGCTCGCGGACCAGATGCGGCGCGCCGGCGCCCTCGCACACCGGCGCCGTCTCGTCCCAGGCCTGCGCCATGCGCCGCGCTGCGGCCAGGTGCTCCGGCCGCAGCGCCTCGGCCACTGGGCCCCAGGCCACGCAGCGGCGCGCCAGCAGCAGGGCCTGGTCGAAATGCGCCTGCACCTGGGCCATGTCGTGCAGCACGGCGATCACCGTGCGGCCCTGCGCGCGCCAGCCGTGCACCACGGCCAGCAGGTCGTCGGTGGTGCGGGTGTCGACCGCGTTGAAGGGTTCGTCCAGCAGGATCACCGGCGCGTCCTGCAGCAGCACGCGGGCGAACAGCACGCGCTGGAACTGTCCGGCCGACAACTCACCGATCTGGCGGCGCTCGAAGCCGGACAGCCCGACGGTCTGCAGCGCGGCCATCGCCTGCTCGCGGTGCGCCGGCCGCAGGCGGCCGAAGCTGCCCACCTGGCGCCACAGCCCCATGGCCACAAGGTCGAACACCTGGACGGGGAAGCTGCGGTCGATTTCCGCCTGCTGCGGAAGCCAGGCGATGCGGCCCGCGCAGTCCCCGGCCAGCTCGACCCGGCCGCTGGCCGGGCGCAGGCGGCCCATGACGGCATTCAGCAGCGTGGTCTTGCCGGCGCCGTTGGGCCCGACGATGGCCGTCAGTGCGCCGCCAGCAAAGCCGCCGCTGACGTGGTGGACAGCCGGATGGCCGCGGTAGGCCACCGTGAGGTCATGCAGGCGGATGGGGCAAGGTGCGGCGGCGGCGAGCGCCTCCGGCCCGTCCTCCATGAAAGCGACGGCGTTCATTCCAGCATGGCCCACCAAGCGGCCAGACACAGCACGGCCATGAGCACGACGGCACCCGCAAGCCGCAGGCCAGCGCCCATGCCGAGCAGGCTGCGGGGCGGCGATGCAGCCGTTGGACGATCGGATGAAACGGCATTCATTGATAACGATTGTACGTTATCAATAGCCGCCTGAGCCGACTGCAGCCCTATGGCAAACTGCCGCCCTTTTTCTCGGACAGACCAAGCAAGCATGCAGAAGATCATTCGCCAGATCGCCGCCGAGCTGAAGGTGGGCGAGCACCAGGTCCAGGCCGCGACCGACCTGCTGGATGGCGGCGCGACGGTGCCGTTCATCGCCCGCTACCGCAAGGAGGCCACCGGCGGCCTGGACGATGCGCAACTGCGCGAACTGGAAGTGCGCCTGACCTACCTGCGCGAGCTGGACGAGCGCCGCGGCGCGGTGCTCAAGGCCATCGACGAGCAGGGCAAGCTGACCGACGCTCTGCGCCTGGCCATCGCCGGCGCGCCGACCAAGCAGGAACTGGAAGACATCTACCTGCCCTTCAAGCAGAAGCGCCGCACCAAGGGCCAGATCGCCCGGGAATTCGGCATCGAGCCGCTGGCCGACAAGCTGCTGGCCGACCCCACGCTCGACCCGGTGGCCGAGGCGCAGGCCTTCCTGAAGCCGCCGACCACGCTGGACGACGGCAAGCCGGGCCCCGATTTCTCGACCACCATGGCGGTGCTCGAAGGCGTGCGCGACATCCTGTCCGAGCGCTGGGCCGAAGACCCGGCGCTGGTGCAGTCGCTGCGCGAATGGCTGTGGGCCGAGGGGCTGCTCAAGTCCTCGCTGGTCGCAGGCAAGAACGAGAACGACCCCGAGGTCGCCAAGTTCCGCGATTACTTCGACTACGACGAGCCCATCGGCCGCGTGCCCTCGCACCGGGCGCTGGCGGTCTTCCGTGGCCGGCAGCTCGAGGTGCTGGATGCCAAGCTGGTGCTGCCCGTCGAACCCGAGCCGGGCAAGCCCAGCGTCGCCGAAGGCCGCATCGCCCTGCACCTGGGCTGGAGCCACCAGGGCCGCAAGGCCGACGATCTGATCCGCAAGTGCGTGGCCTGGACCTGGCGCGTCAAGCTCAGCCTGTCGAGCGAGCGCGACCTGTTCTCGCGGCTGCGTGAAGAGGCCGAGAAGGTCGCCATCAAGGTCTTCGCCGACAACCTGCGCGACCTGCTGCTGGCTGCGCCGGCCGGCCCGCGCGTGGTGATGGGTCTGGACCCCGGCATTCGCACCGGCGTGAAGGTGGCCGTGGTGGATGCGACCGGCAAGCTGGTGGACACCGCCACCGTCTTCCCGCACGAGCCTCGCAAGGACTGGGAAGGCTCGCTGCACACCCTGGGCAAGCTGTGCGCCAAGCATGGCGTGAACCTGATCGCCATCGGCAACGGCACGGCCAGCCGGGAGACGGACAAGCTGGCCGCCGACCTGATCAAGCTGCTGGCCAAGATGAGCGAGCAGGCCGGCGCACCGGCGCCGCACATGGAGAAGGTCGTCGTCAGCGAGGCCGGCGCCTCCGTCTACAGCGCCAGCGAGTACGCCAGCCAGGAGATGCCCGACGTGGACGTGAGCCTGCGCGGCGCCGCCAGCATCGCGCGGCGGCTGCAGGATCCGCTGGCCGAGCTGGTCAAGATCGATCCCAAGAGCATCGGCGTCGGCCAGTACCAGCACGACGTCAACCAGAGCGAGCTGGCCCGCACGCTGAGCGCCGTGGTCGAGGACTGCGTGAACGGCGTGGGCGTGGACCTGAACACGGCCAGCGTGCCGCTGCTCAGCCGCGTGTCGGGCCTGACGCCCGGCGTGGCCAAGGCGGTGGTGCGCTGGCGCGAGGCCAACGGCGCCTTCTCCACCCGCCGGCAGCTGCTGGAGGTGAGCGGCTTCGGGCCGAAGGCCTTCGAGCAGAGCGCGGGCTTCCTGCGCATCCGCGGCGGCGCGGACCCGCTGGACATGACCGGCGTGCACCCCGAAACCTATCCGCTGGTGCAGAAGATCATGGAGCAGACCGGCAAGCCGGTGGCCGAGCTGATGGGCCGCGCCGACATGCTCAAGACGCTGCGGCCGGAACTCTTCGCCAACGACAAGTTCGGCGTCATCACCGTCAAGGACATCCTGTCCGAGCTGGAAAAGCCCGGCCGCGACCCGCGTCCCGACTTCAAGGTGGCCCGCTTCAACGACGGCGTGGAAGACATCGCCGACCTGAAGGAGGGCATGGTGCTCGAAGGCACGGTGAGCAACGTCGCCCAGTTCGGCGCTTTCATCGACCTAGGCGTGCACCAGGACGGCCTGGTGCACGTGAGCCAGCTTTCCCACAGGTTCGTCAACGATGCGCGCGAGGTGGTCAAGACCGGCGACATCGTGCGCGTGAAAGTGGTCGAGGTGGACGTGGTGCGCAAGCGCATCGGCCTGACCATGAAGCTGGACGCGCCGACTGGCGCCCGGCGCGAGGGCAACCGAGACGGCAATCGCTTCGAGCCTGCCGGCCGCGCGCAGGGGCCCCGGCGCGATCCCGCGCCCCAGGCCGGCGGCCAGATGGCGGCGGCCTTCGCCAAGCTGCAGGGCATCAAGCGCTGATCGCACGGGGAATCTTCTCGAAACTTGCGTTTCGTGAAGTGCAAGTGACTGATGGGAAATGGAATTTCTGAATAGAATCTTTTCAGAAATCGTTTCATAACCCATGCGGCCTATCCAGCTCACCCCGGACGCGCTGCGCCAGCAGCTGGCCCGCCAGCCGGCGCAGGCGGCTCCAGACCTGGCGGCCGCGCTCGGCGTCAGCGTGCCGACGCTGCATCGCCAGATGGCCAGGCTGCCGGCCGGCGAGGTGCTCAGCGCCGGCCGGGCGCGGCGCACCCGGCATGCCCTGACGCGTCGCCTGCGCGGCGGCCCCGCGCAGCTGCCGGTGTTCGCGGTGGACCGCGAAGGCCGGCTGCAGGCCGTTGGCCCGCTTGCGCTCACCCAGCCCGAAGGCAGCCACCTGCTGCTGGCGGACGCCGGCTGGCCGGTGCCGGACGAGGCGCGCGACGGCTGGTGGCCGGGCCTGCCGTATCCGCTGCACCAGATGCGGCCCCAGGGCTACATGGGCCGGCAGTTCGCCCGGCTGTCCCATCGCCGGCTGCAGGTGCCGGAGGACGTGGCCCGCTGGAGCGACGACGACGCGCTCTTCGCCATGAGCGTGGCCGGCAGCGACCTGAGCGGCCACCTCGTCGTCGGCGAGGCGGCCTGCCAGCAATGGCTGGCCGACCGGGCGCAGCCCCCGGCGCCCGTGGCCGAGGCCGCGACCGTGGCCCATTACCGGCAACGCGCCGACGAAGCGGTGGCCGCCGGCGTGCCCGGTTCCAGCGCGGCGGGGGAGTTTCCCAAGTTCACCGCGGTGCGTGCGCTCCCGGGCGCCGCCACGCCGCATGTCATCGTCAAGTTCTCCGGCGCCGACGATTCGGCCACCGTGCGGCGCTGGGCCGACCTGCTGGTCTGCGAGCACCTGGCGCTCGAAGCGGCCGCCACGCTGCCGGGCTTGCACGCGGCGCGCAGCCGCATCCTGGCAGGCGGCGGGCGCACTTTCCTGGAAGTCGAACGCTTCGACCGGCACGGCGAGGCGGGCCGCAGCCCCCTGTGCGCGCTCGACGTGCTGGACGCCGCCTTCCTGGGCCGGGGCGGCAGCCAGTGGACGGAACTGGCGGCGGGGCTGGCCGGCCTGGGCCTGCTGGCGGATGGCGCGGAAGCGGCCGTGCAGCGGTTGTGGTGGTTCGGCCGCCTGATCGCCAACAGCGACATGCACACCGGCAACCTGGCCTTTGTGCCGGTCGATGGACGGCTGGCCCTGGCGCCGGCCTACGACATGCTCCCGATGCGGCTGGCGCCCCTGGCGGGCGGCGAACTGCCGGTCCGCTCGCCCGAGTTCGCCCTGCCGCTGCCGCAGGAGCGCCCGGCCTGGCTGGCGGCCTGCACCGCCGCCCTCGGCTTCTGGGACGCCGCCGCGGCGGACGGGCGCATCGGCCCGTCGTTCCGCGCCGTCTGCGCCGAGCATGGCGCGGCCCTGCGCCGGCTGGCGGACAAGGCTTGAGGCCCTGCGGCACAATCCGCCGCCCATCCGTCCCGTCCATGAAAGCTCTGCGCATCCACGCCGGCCCCGCGGCCCGCGCCCACCTCGAGAAGAACGGCCTCGCGCCCGATCACGTGCGCGTGGTGCCCGGCGCCGCCGGTGGGCCCAAGGGGCTGATCCTCGGGCCGCTGGACCGCTTCCTCTTCGGCGAATGGCTGCCGCAGTCGCGCCAGCCGGTGGACCTCGTCGGCGCCTCCATCGGGGCGTGGCGTCTGGCCACTGCCTGCCTGAACGATCCGGCCGCGGCCTTCGGCCGCTTCGAGCGCGACTACATCGCCCAGCGCTTCGACCCGCCCGAAGGCCGCAAGCGCATGAGCGCGCAGCAGGTCAGCCAGCGCTTCGGCGCCGACCTGGCGGGCTTCTTCGGCCAGCGCGTGGCCGAGGTGCTGAACCATCCCCGGTGGCGGCTGCACGTGGTGACGGCGCACGGGCGCCACCTGCTGGGCCGCGAAGGCGGCGTGCGCACGGTGGCCGGCTACCTGGGCGCCTTCGTCGCCAACGGGCTGCACCGCCGCAGCCTCGGCGGCTGGCTGGAGCGCTGCGTGTTTTCGGCCGGCGGCGCCGAACTGCCTTTCGACCCGCGCGACTTCCGCACCCGCCGCGTGCCGCTCGACGCCGCCAACTTCCATCCCGCGCTGCAGGCGTCGTGCGCCATTCCCTTCGTGCTGCAGGCGGTGCACGACATTCCCGGCGCGCCGCCCGGTGCCTACTGGGACGGCGGGATCACCGACTACCACCTCCACCTGCGCTACCGGGCGGAGGAGGGCATCGTGCTCTATCCGCATTTCCAGCAGGCCGTGGTACCCGGCTGGCTGGACAAGGGCCTGACCTGGCGCCACCGCGCCACGCCGGCCCTGGACCGCATGGTGCTCATTGCGCCCGACCCGGACTGGGTGCGCCGCCTGCCGCGCGGCAAGCTGCCCGACCGCAAGGATTTCACCGACCCCGGCCTGAGCCCCGAGGCCCGCGCCGCCGCCTGGCGCCGCGCCGTCGGCGAGGCGAGCCGTCTCGCGGAAGAGTGGGCCGAGTGGCTCCGCCGCCCGGACATGGCGGCCGTCCTACCCCTTTGACCTCATCGCGCTCGCAGGCGCTGGCGACCGCGGCCGGCGCCGAATTCGGCGGGCAGGTCTCCAATTCGTTCAGCGTTAGACATTTGGTTTGCAAAATTTGAATTCTTTTGGATTAATCGATGCCGTCCAATGGGAAGAATTTGCACGAATTCGGCGCCCACGGGTTCCCAGGCCCTCAAGCCGGCGCCCCGCTGGCCGATAAACAAGGCATCGGATTAGTTGCCGGGAGGCCCGCCATGCTCGATTCCTTGTCGTCCTCCCCGGCTGCATTGCCCGACGAGGCACCCCAGCCCATTCATGCAGACATCGCGCCCTCGCTGGGCCGGCGGGTGATGGTCGATGCCCACCGGCGCATCGCCGGCTACCAGGCCGTGGCCCTGCGCGGCGTGCCTGCCCAGCGGCTGGCCGATCCCAGCCTGCGCGAGCCCGCCCCTGGCGCCGCCGCCAGCCTGCGCAGTCCGACCTTCTTGACCTGCACCTGCGACGACCTGGCGGGCCCAGCCCTCGATGCGCTGGACCCGGAACATGTCGTCATCCAGGTGACCAACGGCGGTGCCAGCGTCGGTTTCGACCCCGAGCGCCTCAAGGCCGCGCGCGCCCGCGGTTTCAGGCTGGCCTTCGATGCGCGGTTGATGAAGGAATACGAAAGCGCCGTCCCGCTGGCGTCCTACGTGGTGCTGGAGATGGGCGTGCTGCCGCTGGATCTGGCCTCGATGATGGCCCGCGCCATCCAGAAGACCACCCAGGCCGTGCCGCTGGCGGTACAGGTGCGCACGCCGGTGCAGTTCAAGCAGCTCGCCGCCTCCGGCGTGCGCCTGTTCGAAGGCCGCTGGTATCTGCAGCCGCCCACCACGCCCGACCGCAGCGTGCAGCTGTCCTATTCCGCGCTGATCCGGCTGCTCAACCTCGTGGCGCACGACGCCGAGGTCTTCGAGATCGAATCGCTGCTCAAGCACGAGCCGACGCTGGCGCACAAGCTGCTGAGCCACCTGAACACCGCCGGCGCCGGCCTGGGCCAGAAGATCGAGTCCTTCCGCCATGCCGTCATGGCCGTGGGCAGCAAGCCGCTGCTGCGCTGGACGGCCATGCTGGTGGCGGGCACCGCGCCCGGCAGCGTGGCGCCCGCCGCCGGCACCCTGGCGGTAGTGCGTGGCCGGCTGATGGAGCTGATCGCGCTGCAGCACATGGCGCCGGCCGACGCCGACCAGGCCTTCATGGCGGGCCTGTTCTCCATGCTGGACGTGCTGATGGCCACGCCGCTGCGCGAGGCGCTTGCGCTGATGCCGCTGCCTGCGCCGGTGTCGGAAGCCATCCTGCATGGCAGCGGCCCGTATGCCGGGCTGCTGGAGATTGCCAAGGCCTGCGAAAGCGCCGATCCGGCCTTGCTGGAGATCGTCTCGCAGCGCTACCGCATGCCGTCGGGCACGCTGCTGGCGATGCACCTGGAGGCCCTGGGCTGGGCCGAGCAACTGGCGGGCTGAGGCCCGCCCGCTATCCTGCAGCGGCGCCCCGCAGGCCGCCGCACGCGCGCCGTCACATCGACGACGCCAGCATCTCGCGGTAGTCCTCGCGCGTGGCCAGCCGCGGGTTGGTCTTGTGGCAATGGTCGACCATGGCGCCGTCGATCACCTTGTCGAACATGGCCTCGGTCACGCCGATCTCCGCCAGGCCGCTCGGCAGGCCCAGGCGGGCATTCATGTCGCGGATGGCCTCGCCGATGTCGCCCGGCTGGTCCAGGTGCATGGCGCGCGCCATGCGCTGCAGGCGATGCTCCTTCTGCACCGACTCGGCCCCGGCATTGAAGCGCACCACGGCCGGCAGGAAGAGGGCGTTGAGTGTGCCGTGGTGCAGACGCGGATCGACGCCGCCCAGGCTGTGGCTCAGGCTGTGCACGCAGCCCAGGCCCTTCTGGAAGGCCATGGCGCCCTGCATCGACGCGCTCATCAGGTTCAGGCGGGCCTCGCGGTCGCTGCCGTCCTTCGTCGCACGCTCGATGTGGTTCCAGGCTCGCTCCAGGCCATCGAGCGCAATGCCGTCGGCCGGCGGGTTGAAGGCGCCGGCCATGAAGGTCTCCATGCAGTGCGCGATGGCGTCCATGCCCGTGGCGGCGGTCAGGCGCGGCGGCAGGCCCAGCGTGAGCTCGGGGTCGCAGATGGCGGCCTTGGGCATCAGGTGCCAGCTGTGGAAGCCCAGCTTGCGGTGGTCGTCCACGATGATGATGGCGCCGCGCGCCACCTCGCTGCCGGTGCCGGCCGTGGTGGGCACCGCGATCAGCGGCGCCACGCCGTCGGTGATCTTCGGCGAGCCGCCCTCGATGGTGGCGTAGGTCTTGAGCGGCCCCTCGTGCGTGGCGGCGATGGCCACGCCCTTGGCGCAGTCGATGGCCGAGCCGCCACCCACGGCGATCAGCCCGTCGCAGCGGCCGGCGCGGTAGGCCTGCACCGCGGCGCGCACCGCGGCCTCGGTGGGGTTGGACGGCGTCTGGTCGAACACCGCGGCTTCCAGGCCGTCCAGCGCCGCCAGCGTCCTGTCGAGCAGGCCGGCCGCGCGCACGCCGGCGTCGGTCACCACCAGCGGCCGGGCAATGCCGATGCGCCGGCACTCGTCGGCCAGCAGGCGCAGCGCGCCGAACTCGAACTGGATCTGGGTGAGGTAATTGATGAGGGCCATGCGTGTCTCCGCGTTTAGGATGCCGCCCCATCCTATAGCCATCGGCGCCGCGGCCCATTCAACCAGGAGACAGCCCGCATGCACTTTCCCTCACCGACGCGCGGCCGGCGCCCGGCGCACCTGCTGCTCGCGCTCGCCGCTGCGGCGGCGCTCGGCGGCTGCAGCCTGCCGAAGTTCATGTCGCGCGGCGGCGGCGAGCCGGCCCGCGCCGCGGCGCCCGCGGCCGCAGCGCCGGCGGCGCCCGCCACGGCCGCGGCCGCGCCGCCGATGGCGCGCGTGCCCGGCTGCCTGAGCCCGGCGCAGATCGACGGCTGGATGCGGGCCTACGAGGCGCGCCGCCCGGTGCCCGACCTGCCCGCCGGCTTCGGCAGCGATGCCGCCGACTGCACCCGCGCCTTCTTCCAGCAGGCGCTGGCCGCGCGCATGGGCCCGCTGGTCGGCTACAAGGCCG
>NZ_LDSL01000135.1 GCF_001476815.1 Pseudacidovorax intermedius
AGCACGGCGGCCATGCGGATGTTCATCTCCCAGCGGTAGAGGCTGTAGGCCAGCCATTGCGGCGCCACCAGCGGCAGGCTGGCATAGCCGAAGGCGGCGATGCGGCCGGCGCCGGCCTCGCGCAGGGCGCGCTCGGGCGCGGGTGGGGCGTTCTCCAGCGCCTCGGCAAAGAGCCGGCCCAGCACGCCGGTGGTGTGCAGCGCCAGCGCCAGCGCGCCGGCG
Organism: Pseudacidovorax intermedius; assembly: GCF_001476815.1. Lineage (GTDB taxonomy): Bacteria > Pseudomonadota > Gammaproteobacteria > Burkholderiales > Burkholderiaceae_C > Xenophilus > Xenophilus intermedius_A. The sequence continues at coordinate 223 of NZ_LDSL01000135.1, forward strand.
AAGGGGCCGATGCCGGCGGCGAGGACCATCAGCGCGGCCCACACCAGTTCGGGCACGCTGCGCAGCAGGTTGAGTCCGAAGCGCGCGGCCTGCTGCGCCGGCCAGCCTGCGCGGCCTGAAGCGGGCAGCGCCAGCACCGCCCCGACGATCACGGCCAGCACCGTGCCCAGGGCCGACACGGCCAGCGTCTGCAGCGCGCCGTGGGCCGTGCGCGCCAGGAAGTCGGGCGACAGGTCGGGCGGGAAGAACTCGGCCACGAAGCGGCCCATGTGGCCCATCGACTCGGCCGAGACCAGCGCCGACAGGTCCAGCCCCAGCCAGGCGAAGCTGGCGACGATGGCCGCCAGCACGGCCACGAGCACGGCGCGGCAGCGCCAGCAGGGCGCGGGACGCGGAGGGAGGGCCTTGTCGGAACCTGGGCTCATGGCAGAGATCGGCCTTCGCCGGCCACCGTAGCCGGCAAGGCGGCATGACTCCCTCTCCCCTTGCGGGAGAGGGCCGGGGAGAGGGGGCGACGGCGCGTGCAAGGCACAAGCCGCTGGCAAGGCAGGCGCCCCCTCTCCCCAACCCCTCTCCCGCGAGGGGAGAGGGGCTCGGCGCTGCCCCGGCGAAGGGCCTCCGCGTACGCGTGGTCAGCGCGGTGATTCATGCCAGCAGCCTCCGCAGCCCGTTCGACAGCGCATCGGCCAGCAGCACCAGTGCCAGGAAGACCAGCAGGATGCTGCAGGCCTCGCCGCCGTTGAGCATCTTCATCGACTGGTCCATCAGCTGCCCCAGGCCGCCGGCGCCGACGAAGCCCATGACCACCGAGGCGCGCACCGCGCATTCCCAGCGGTAGACGGTGTACGAGGCCAGCTCCTGCGCCGCATTGGGCAGCAGGCCGTAGGCCAGGGCGGCGATGCGGCCGCTGCCCGATTCGAGCAGGGCGCCCGCCGGCCGGTTGTCGACCGACTCCAGGATCTCCGCATACACCTTGCCCAGCATGCCGCCGTAGGTGACGGCCAGGGCCAGCACGCCCGCGGCCGGGCCCAGGCCCATCGCACGCACGAAGAGCAGCGCCCACACGATCTCGGGAATGGCGCGCAGGCCCATCAGCAGCAGGCGCGCCGCACGGCGCACGATGCCGCCGCGCAGCCGCCCCGGGCCCGGGCCGATGCGGGAGACAGACAGCGCCCGCGTCGCCGCGAAGGCCAGCGGCACGGCGATGACGAAGGCCAGCGTGGTGCCGGCCGTGGCCATGGCCAGCGTCTCCAGCGTGGCGCGGCCCAGCAGCGCGAGGAAGTCGGCCGACAGCGCCGGCGGCCAGAAGGCGGCGAGGAAGCCGCCGATGACGGCCAGGTTGCCGCTGGTCAGCAGCTGCCAGGGCTGGAATTCGGACAGCTGCAGCACCGGCCAGGCGGCGGCCAGGGCGGCCAGCGCGCCGGCCAGGCGGCGGCGCGCGGCCGGGTCGCGCAGCGGCGGCGCGTGGTGCAGGGGCGCGGTGGCGCTGGCCGTGCGGCTGGTCACCGGCAGCCCGAAGGAATGAAGGCCGCCGACGCCGGCAGCGGCGACACGGCCTCGTCGCCCGCCGGCACGCCGCCCTCGGCCGCATACAGCGCCGACAGGCGCGCCGGCGTGACCTCGCCCGCCGGCAGGTCGAACAGCACGCGGCCGGCCTGCAGGCCCACCACGCGCGGAAACCAGCGCAGCGCCAGGTCCACCGCATGCAGCGAGGCGCACAGCGTCGCGCCCGTGGCCTCGCTCTGCGCCACCAGCGCGCGCAGCGTGGTGCCGGCCAGCGTGGGGTCGAGCGCGGAGACGGGCTCGTCGGCCAGCAGCAGGTCGGGCCGCTGGTAGAGCACGCGGGCCACCGCCACGCGCTGGAACTGCCCGCCGGAGAGCCGGTCGCAGCGCTCGAAGAGCCGGTCCTCGATGCCGACCTGCGCCAGCGCGGCATGCGCGCCTTCCAGGTCCGACGGCCGCAGCAGCGAGCCCAGCGCCCGCGGCAGGGACCATTGGCCGAGCCGGCCCGACAGCACCGCCGTCACGGCGCGAAGACGCGGCGCGATGGGCGGCTGCTGGTGCACGGTGCCGATGCGCGCCCGCAAGGCGCGCAGGCGGCGGGCATCGGCCTGCCAGGGCGATTCGTCCAGCAGCGTGACATGCCCGGCGCTCGGCCGCAGCGCCGCGCCCAGGATGCGCAGCAGCGTGGTCTTGCCCGCGCCCGAGGGGCCGATGAAGGCGATGCGCTCGCCCGGCCGCGCGGCCAGCGTCACGCCTTCGAGCGCCCGCTGTCCGTTGGGATGGACCAGGCCCACGCCTTCCAGTGCAAAGCTCACGCTGCGCCTTTCAGGGGGGCTTACTTGATCAGCCCGGCCGACTTGCCGGCGGCCTCGATGCCGTCGTAGTTGGACGACTGCGTGGGCACGAACTTGCTGGCGCGCTGCAGCTGCATGATTTCCTTCTGCTCGGGCTTGGTGGGGTCTAGCTGCAGGAAGGCGTCGGTGAGCTTTTTGGTCAGCGCCGGGTCCAGGCCGGGGCGCACCGTCCAGTTGTAGTCGTAGTAGGTCGGCGTGGTGGCCAGCACGCGCACCTTGGCGGCGTTGGGGTTCTTGGCCTCGACCAGCTTGTCCCACACCGAGGCGTTGAGCACGCCGGCCTCGGCCCGGCCCGCGGCCACGAAGGCGACGGTGGCGTCGTGCGCGCCCGAGTAGGCGACGGTCTTGAAGTCCTTCTCGGGGTTGATGCCGTCCTTGAGCAGGAAGAAGCGCGGCATCAGGCTGCCCGAGGTGGACGAGGGCGCGCCGAAGGCGAAGGTCTTGCCCTTGAGGTCGGCCAGGGTCTTGGCCGTGCTGTCGGCCGGCACGATGAATTTGCTGGTGAACACCTCGTCCTCGGCGCGCTGCACGATGGGCTTGGCGCCGCCGTTGGTGCGGATCTTGGCCTGCACGTAGGTGAAGCCGCCCAGCCACGCCAGGTCGATCTTGTTGGTGGCCAGGCCCTCGACCACGGCCGCATAGTCGGTGACGGGCGTGAACTGCACGTTCATGCCGGTCTGCTGCTTGAGGTATTCGCCCAGCGGGGCGAACTTGCGCTGCAGCTCGGTGGGCGCCTCGTCGGGAATGGCGGAGACGCGGAGCGTCCCCGTCTGGGCCTGGGCCGGAAGGGTGCCGAAGGCAGCGGTGGCGAACAGGGCGGCCAGGGTGGCGCGGCGAGAGAAGGTCATGGTGTTGGCCTCGTTGAAAAGACAGGATGGCAAGGGCAGGAATGGGGCCGCTTCGATAATCCGGCGCTTTCCCAATCCGCCCTCAGGAGACCACTGCGATGCAGCAGCAGCGACCGATGAACCCGCTGGCGCCGATGCGCCTGACCAGCTTCTCGCACGGGGGCGGCTGCGGCTGCAAGATCGCACCGGGCGTGCTCAGCGAGATCCTGCGCAGCAGCGGGGCGGGGCTGATTCCGCCGGAGCTGATGGTGGGCATCGAGACGGCCGACGACGCGGCGGTCTATCGCTTGAACGACGAACAGGCGCTGGTCGCGACCACCGATTTTTTCATGCCGATCGTGGACGACCCCTACGAGTTCGGCCGCATCGCCGCGACCAATGCGATCAGCGACGTGTATGCGATGGGCGGCAAGCCCATCCTGGCGCTGGCGCTGGTGGCGATGCCGGTCAATCAGCTGCCCGTCGAGGTGATCGGCGACATCGTGCGCGGCGGGCAGGACGTGTGCCGTGCGGCGGGCATTCCGATCGCGGGCGGCCACACCATCGATTCGGTGGAGCCGATCTATGGCCTTGTGGCGCTGGGGCTGGTGCATCCGGACCGCGTGCGGCGCAATGCCGATGCGCGGCCCGGCGATGTGCTGGTGCTGGGCAAGCCGCTGGGCGTGGGCGTGCTGTCGGCGGCGCTCAAGAAGGAGAAGCTGCCGGAGGCGGGCTACCGTGAATTGATCGCCAACACGACCAAGCTCAACACACCGGGGCCGAAGCTGGCGGCGCTGGACGGCGTGCACGCGATCACCGACGTGACGGGCTTCGGCCTGGCCGGCCATGGGCTGGAACTGGCGCGCGGCGCGGGGCTGCGGGTGGTGATCGAATGGCCGCGCGTGCCGCTGCTGGAGGGCGTGGCGGCGCTGGCGGCCGACGGCTTCGTGACGGGGGCGTCGGGGCGCAACTGGGCGGGCTATGGGGCGTCGGTGTCCTTGTCCTCGGGACTGCCTGAGGTGACCCAGGCCCTGATGACCGATCCTCAGACGGCGGGCGGGCTGCTGGTGAGCTGCGCGCCGGATGCGGTCGATGCGGTGCTGGGCGTGTTTCGCGAAGAGGGCTTCGGTTCTGCGGCGGTGATCGGGCGCTGCGAGGCGGGGCCTGCGGGGCTGGTGGTCGAAGGCTGAGTTCTTCGCGCGGCGCTGTGCTGCCGTGTTGTTTGGCGCCCCGATGGCCCTGCGGTGGTAGGGCTGGCCTGCTGTCTGAGTTGTCTGAGTGGTCTGAGTTGTCTGCGGTCGAGGCGTCGTCTGGCCTGCGCGTTCGGTGAGGTCCGCCTGGTGCGGGGTGC
>NZ_LDSL01000136.1 GCF_001476815.1 Pseudacidovorax intermedius
CGCGCACGATCTGCGGCGCGCGGCCGCCCGAGCCGCCCAGCCCCGCGCCGCAGATCGTGCGCGAGGTGCCGGTGCCGCAGGGCGGCACGCTGCTGATCGACCGGCCGCTGCGCTCGGGCCAGCAGGTGTACGCGCGCGGCGGCGACGTGATCGTCACCGGCCTGGTGAGTTTCGGTGCCGAGGTCATCGCCGACGGCAACGTGCACGTGTACGCACCGCTGCGCGGCAAGGCCATCGCCGGCGCGCGCGGCGACACCGGCGCGCGCATCTTCACCACCTGCCTCGAGGCGCAGCTGGTGGCCGTGGCCGGCGTCTACCGCACGTCCGAAGTGGCCCTGCCCGCGGACGTGGCCGGCAAGCCGGCGCAGATCCGCCTGCACGACGACAAGCTTCTGCTCGAAGCCATCACCGGTTGACGGCGCGATGGCTTCCCGCAAAAAGAAACCCACTCATTCCCAGCGCAGCAAGCGGCGCGAAACAGTCAAAGAAGGATTCAGGCAAATGACCAAGATCGTGGTGGTGACCTCGGGCAAGGGCGGCGTCGGCAAGACGACCTCCAGCGCGAGCTTCGCATCGGGCCTGGCCCTGGCGGGCAAGAAGACGGCCGTGATCGACTTCGACGTCGGCCTGCGCAACCTCGACCTCATCATGGGCTGCGAGCGCCGCGTGGTGTACGACTTCGTCAACGTGATCCAGGGCGAGGCCAACCTGACGCAGGCCCTCATCAAGGACAAGCTGTGCGACAACCTGTTCGTGCTGGCCGCCTCGCAGACGCGCGACAAGGAAGCGCTGACGCAGGAGGGCGTGGGCCGCGTGCTCGAGGAGCTCAAGACGATGGACTTTGACTACATCGTCTGCGACTCGCCCGCCGGCATCGAGACCGGCGCGCTGATGGCCATGCACTTCGCCGACGAGGCGCTGGTGGTGACCAACCCCGAGGTGTCCTCGGTGCGCGACTCCGACCGCATCCTGGGCATGCTCAGTTCCAAGACGCAGCGCGCCAAGGACGGCGCCGAGCCGATCAAGGAGCACCTGCTCATCACCCGCTACAACCCGGCGCGCGTGGCCGACGGCCAGATGCTGTCGCTGGAGGACATCCAGGACATCCTGCGCATTCCGCTGATCGGCGTGATCCCGGAGTCGGAGTCGGTGCTGCAGGCCTCCAACCAGGGCATCCCGGCCGTGCACGACAAGGAAAGCGACGTGGCCCAGGCCTACCAGGACGTGGTGGCGCGCTTCCTCGGCGAGGAGCGGCCCATGCGGTTCACCGAAGCGGCCAAGCCCGGCTTCTTCAAGCGCATCTTCGGGAGGTAAGGCGCATGTCCTTCCTCTCCTTCCTGCTGGGCGAGAAGAAGAAGTCGGCGGCCGTCGCCAAGGAGCGGCTGCAGATCATCCTGGCCCACGAGCGCGGCCTGAACGCGCGCCGGCCCGACTACCTGCCGCAGCTGCAGCGCGAGCTGCTGGCGGTGATCTCGAAGTACGTGTCGATCAAGCCCGAGGACATCAAGGTGAACCTGGAAAAGCAGGACGCCCTGGAGGTGCTCGAGGTCAAGATCGAGCTGCCCGACCTGCCGCTGACCATCCCCACGCCGCCCGCGCGCTGAGGCGCAACCCGGCTTTGCGCCCGGGGCGGCTGCGGTTATCGTGGCCGCTCCACCGCACAACCCGATTGGAGACGCCCGATGGCCACCCGCAAGACCTCTTCGTCCACCGATGCCGGCGGCACCGGCTCGCTGCCCGATCCCATGGCCGCGCTGGCCGGCATGCAGGAAGCGGCCGCCAAGTCGCTGCAGGAGATGGCCCAGCGCATGCAGGGCATGGACGTGACCGGCACCGCCGCCCTGCTGCTGGAGAACAGCCGCAAGGACATGGAGGCGATGGTCAAGGCCAGTTCGCTGGCGCGTGAGGGCCTGCAGAGCGTGGTGCAGCGCCAGACCGAGATGCTCAAGCAGTCCATCGAGCAGTGGCGCGACACGCTGCAGTCCATGCCCGGCCAGGACATGAAGGGCCAGCTCGGCAAGATCGACAGCATGGGCCGCGCCAGCTTCCAGCAGGCGCTGGAAGACATCCGCGAGCTGGCCGACCTGACGGCCCGGTCCCAGACCGAGGCCTTCGAGATCGTGCGCCAGCGCGTCAACGAGAACGTCGAACAGGCCCGCCAGCTGCTGGCCCAGGGCATGGACGCGCACAAGAAGCGCTGAGCCCGGTCACCCGATGCAAAAAGCCTCCCGCGGGAGGCTTTTTGTATTTGGCCGGTAGCGACCACGCGATCATCCACGTGCCGGCAACCTCAACTCAACAAATGCTCGAGGGGCCGCGGAGCAGGCCACGCCAGCGGCGCCCGCGGAACCGGCTTCGCCGGGCCGCCGGGAGCGCCCCCCGGTAGGGGGGTAGGCGAAGCGGCACGCAGTGCCGCGCAGCCTGGGGGGCGAGCTCACGTCGCCGGCTTGTCGCTGAGCGCCTTGAGGTTTTCTTTCAATTCTTTGCTCATCGGCAGCCCGATGGCCTGGTTTTTCGGCGGGATCGGGCCCATGAACCACTTGGCGTACATCTTCTCGAACTCGCCCGACTTCATCAGGCCTGTGAAGACGCCATCCACCAGCGCCTTGAACTTGGGGTCGTCCTTGCGCAGCATGCAGGCATAGGGCTCGACCTGCAGCGGCTCGGCCACCACCTCCAGGCTGGCCGGGTCCTTGGCGTTGGCCTTCAGGCCGTAGAGCAGGATGTCGTCCATGGGAAAGGCGGCCGCGCGGTCGCTCTCGACCAGCAGCAGCGCGTCGGCATGGTCCTTGGTGCCGATGATGTCCAGGTCCAGCTTCTTCTCCTCGTTGTACTTGCGCACGACGAGCATGTTGGTGGTGCCGGTGGTGATGGCCACCTTCTTGCCCTTGAGGTCGGCCCAGTCCTTGATGTTGGAACTCTTCTTCACCAGCGCGCGGGTGCCGGTGTAGAAGTGGTTGATGGCGAAGGCCACGTCCTTGCCGCGGGCGCTGTTGTTGGTGGTGGAGCCGCACTCCAGGTCGATGGTGCCGTTGGTCAGCAGCGGGATGCGGTTGGCCGAGGTGACGGGCATCAGCGCCACCTCCAGGTTGGGCTTGTTGAGCTGCTTCTTGACCTCGGCGACCACGGCGTTGCTCAGTTCCACCGCGAAGCCGATGGGCTTGCCCGGTGCTTCCAGGTAGCTGAAGGGCACCGAGGACTCGCGGTAGGCCAGGGTGATCTTGTTGTCCTTCTCGATCTTGGCCAGCGTGTCCTGGCCCTGGGCCTGGGCGGCCTGCAGGCCGGCGATGCCCAGCAGGGCCGCGGTCATGAGGAGGGAGCGCTTCATGGAAACCTTTCTGTCGAGGATGCGGATGGAAGGGCGAGCACGTCGGAAGGCTCGGCTCGCGGGTACCCAAGCAAGGCGCCGGCCAGTGTGGCCGCTGCGCCGCGCGAACGCTCATGGTTTTTTCGCGGCCGGCCATGCCCGGAGCTTATGGACGCGCCCGCCGGCCCATGAGCTGCCGGCATGGACCAGGCGGCCTTCGGCATTGGCTCCGGCGCACCGGGCTTCGTACAGTGCGGGCAAACCCTGGCGGCACAGCCGCCGGCCCTGTCGTTCCCCAATCCCTCCACCTTCCCTTCCATGCACATCTGCATCCTCGGCGCCGGCATCGTCGGCCTGGCCACCGCCTGGGAACTGCAGGCGCAGGGGCATGCCGTCACGGTGGTCGACCAGGCCGCGCCCGGCAGCGGCACCAGCAGCGGCAACGGCGCGCAGCTGAGCTACTCCTACGTGGCGCCCCTGGCCGACGGCTCGATCTGGGGCCAGCTGCCCAAGCTGATGTTCGCGCCCGATTCGCCGCTCAAGCTGCGGCCGCAGCTCGATCCGCGGCAATGGCGCTGGGGCCTGGGCTTCATGGCGGCCTGCAACGAGCCCGCCGCCGCGCGCACCACGCGGACGCTGCTGGCCCTGGCGGCCGACAGCCGCACCGGCTTCGAGGCCATGCGCGCCGCGCTGCAGCCCGACTGCGATTTCGCCGAGGCCGGCAAGCTGGTGCTCTATCGGGGTGCGGCCGGGCTGGCGGCGGCCGGCCGGCAGGTCGCACTGCAGGCGGCGCTGGGCGGTGCGCCGCAGCGCCTGGTGACGCCCGACGAGGCGATCGCGCTGGAGCCGGCGCTGGCCAGCCAGCACGGCCAGTTCGCCGGCGCGGTCTACACGGCCAGCGAATGCGTGGCCGACTGCCTGAAGGTGTGCCAGGCGCTGGCCGCGGCGCTGCAGGCGCACGGCGTGCGCTTCGTGCAGGCGCCGGTGCTGGGCTTCGAGCGCGACCCGCACGGTGGTGCGGGCGCGCGGGTGCATGCCGTGCGCACCGGCGCCGGCGTGCTGGAGGCCGAGGCCTTCGTGCTGGCGCTGGGTGCGGCGTCGGCCCGCTTCGGCCGGGCGCTGGGTGTCTACCTGCCGGTGTACCCGCTCAAGGGCTACAGCATCACGCTGCCGGTGCACGATGCGCCGGGCGCGGCGCCCGTCGTGAGCGTGACCGACACGGCGCGCAAGACGGTGTTCGCGCGCATCGGCCAGCGCCTGCGCGTGGCGGGCATGGCGGAACTGGTGGGCGAGGACCTGCGCATTCCGCCGGCCCGCATCGCCACGCTGCAGGCGGCCACGCGGGCCGTGTTTCCGCAGGCCGCCGTGGAAGGCGCCGATCCGCAGCCGTGGGCCGGCCTGCGTCCGGCCACGCCCAGCGGGTTGCCGCTGGTGGGGCGCCTCGGGCGCGCGCCAGCCAACGTGCTCTTCAACGTCGGCCATGGCGCGCTGGGTTTCACGCTCGCCTTCGGCACGGCGCGCCACGTGGCGCGCCTGCTGGCGGCCGACACCGCGCCGGCGCCGGCCGCATGAGGCGCGGACCGCCTCAGAAGCGGTAGGTGGCCGACAGGTAGGTCACCACCGGGTTGAGCTTCAGGCGCGCTTCGCTGGTGAGCAGGGGCACGCCGGTCGCCGTGGTGGTGGTGAGCGTGGCCTTGGTCTTGAGCGGGATGTACGACACCGACAGCGAAATGCCCCAGTGCCGGTCGATCTGCCAGGCCGCGCCCGCGTTGAAGACCGGCGCGAAGGAGCTGTCCAGCTTGGCCGAGGTCACGGTGCTCAGCGGCGGGCGGCCGGCCAGGCCGCCGACGGCGCCCTGCAGGCCCGGCGTGAGGCTCACGTCGCTGTACCAGACGTAGGTGCCGCCCAGGCCGACGAAGGGCCGGAAGGCGTCGTTGCCGTTGCCGAAGTAGTACTTGCCGAGGATGGTGGGGCTCCACTGCCGGGCCTCGCCCAGCTGGCCGACGCGGGCCAGCGTGCCTTCGCCATTGAGCTTGAACTTGGGCGGCACGCCCAGCACGCCTTCCACGGCCCAGTTGGGGTCGACGAAGTAGACGGCGCTCAGGCCCAGGGTGTCGGCATTGCCGACGCCGGCGCCGGAGCCCGGCACCACGCTGGGCACGGGCGCGGTCACCGTGAGCGGCTGGCTGGAATCGCGCGGCGAGAAGTGGAGCCAGCCGGCGCCCAGCACCCAGTCGCCGGCCTGCTGGGCCAGGGCGGGTGTGGTGGCCAGGGCACCCAGGCCGGCAAGGGTCAGAGCCTGAAGGAGTCGTTGTTGTCTCTGCATGACAGTCCTTTATCGGGAGAGAGTTGAGCGGTGCCGCCGCAGCACTGGCGCCCGGACGGCGCCCACGATGCGAACGACCGTTCGCTTTTTATCCCAAATCGGCCTGCGCCGCAGTCAGCACTTGTCCCACGCAGGCCACCAGCGTGCGCACGGGCACCGATTCGGCGGCGTCGGCGGCGCGCAGCGCACGCACCGGCACGGGCAGCGGCGGCGCCAGCGGCAGGCAGTCCACCCGCGCCGGATCGGCGGACAGCGCGGTGCAGCCATCCACCAGCGCGGCGCCCAGGCCGTGGTGCGCCATGGCCAGCGCCGCGTGGTAGGTCTGCACTGTGACCACCGCCTGCAGGCCCACGCCGGCCTCGCGGCAGGCCTGCGCCACGCCCAGGCCCAGCGGGTCGCGGCCGTCCAGGGCGATGGCCGGCACACCCGCCAGGTCGGCCAGCGACAGCGTGCCGGCGCGCACCAGGGCCGGCGGCAGCAGCCCGCGCGGCGCCACGCAGACCATGCGGCTTTCCGCCACGGCGTCGTGCACCAGCCCGGCCTGCGGCAGGGCGCTGAAGGCGAAGCCGATGTCGGCCTCGCGCAGCAGCAGGGCCGAGACGATCTGCGGCGTGTGCAGCGCCTCGACCCGCAGTCCGACGGCGGGATGCCGCCGACGGAAGGCCACCAGCGCCCGGGGCAGCACCTCGTGCGTGAGCGCCATGACCGCGACGATGCGCAGCTCGCCCGCCACCTCGCCGCCGTGGCGCAGCTGGGTGGCCAGGCGCTGCACCTCGTCGAGCTGTGCGAACAGCCGCTCGATGCGCGGATACAGCGCCTGCGCCTCGGCCGTCGGCGTGAGCCGGCCCCTGGCGCGGCGGAACAGCGCGAAGCCGAGTTGCAGCTCGGCATGCTGGAGCGTGCGGCTGACGGCCGGCTGGGTGACGTTGATGAGCCGTGCCGCGGCGCTCACGCTGCCGGTGAGCATCACGGCATTGAAGACCTCGATGTGGCGCAGGCGCATGCGGCGGCGGCGTCAGTCGCCGACCGGCGCGTCGCCGGCAGCGGCGGCGCGCGCCAGGCGTTCGCTCTTCCAGTAGACGTCGTCGCCGCCGTCCATGCGGTTGAGCACGCGGGCCAGCACGAAGAGCAGGTCCGACAGGCGGTTGAGGTAGCGCCGCGGCGCGTCGTTCACCACTTCGACCGCGCCCAGCGCGACGATGGCCCGCTCGGCCCGGCGCGCCACGGTGCGGCAGACGTGCGCCTGCGCCGCCGCACGGGTGCCGGCCGGCAGGATGAATTCGGCCAGGCGCGGCAGCGCGGCGTTGTGCGTCTCCAGTGCCTGGTCCAGCTGCAGCAGCGCCTCGTCCTTGAGCAGCGTGTAGCCGGGCATGGCCAGCTCGCCGCCCAGGTTGAAGAGCTGGTGCTGCACGTCCACCAGCAGCTCCCGCACCTCGGCGGGCAGCGGCTCGCACAGCAGCAGGCCGATGTGCGAGTTGAGCTCGTCCACGTCGCCCATGGCATGCACGCGCAGGTGGCCCTTGGAGACGCGGGTGTTGTCGCCCAGGCCGGTGCTGCCGTCGTCGCCGGTGCGCGTCGCGATCTGGGTGAGGCGGTTGCCCATGCGGAAGTCCTTCTGTGGCTGCGGTTCCTAGAATGGTAGACCGCGCCGGCCAGCACCCGGCCGCCCAAAGGAGACAGACATGAACGCCCCCGCCGACCTCGCCCGCCTGCATCCCGCCGTGGCCCCGCGCCCGGTGCCCGAGTCGCTGCTGGCGGCGCTGCGCGAGCGCTTCGGCGCCCAGTGTTCCACGGCCATGGCGGTGCGCGAACAGCACGGCCGCGACGAATCGCCCTTCGACGTGCCGCCGCCCGCGGCCGTCATCTTTGCCCAGAGCACGCGCGACGTGGCCGATGCGGTGCGGCTCGCGTCGGATGCGGACGTGCCGGTGATCCCCTTCGGCGTGGGCTCCTCGCTCGAGGGCCATCTGCTGGCGGTGCAGGGCGGCATCAGCATCGACCTGTCGCGCATGGACCAGGTGCTGTCGGTCAACGCCGAGGACCTCACGGTGACGGTGCAGCCCGGCGTGACCCGGCGGCAACTCAATGAGGAGTTGCGTTCCAGCGGCCTCTTCTTCCCCATCGACCCCGGCGCGGATGCCAGCATCGGCGGCATGACGGCCACGCGGGCCAGCGGCACCAACGCCGTGCGCTACGGCACCATGCGCGAGAACGTGCTGGCGCTGGAGGTGGTGACGGCCAGCGGCGAGGCGATCCGCACCGGCACCCGCGCGCGCAAGTCCTCGGCCGGCTACGACCTCACGCGGCTGATGGTGGGCAGCGAGGGCACGCTGGGCGTCGCCACCGAAATCACGCTGCGCATCTATCCGCTGCCCGAAGCGGTGTCGGCCGCCATCTGCTCCTTCCCGAGCATCGAGGCGGCGGTGCGCACCACCATCCAGATCATCCAGCTGGGCGTGCCGATCGCGCGGGTGGAACTCATCGACGTGAATGCGGTGCGCATGGTCAATGCCCACTCCAGGTTGAGTCTGCGCGAGGAGCCGATGCTGCTGATGGAGTTCCACGGCTCGCCCGCCGGCGTGCAGGAGCAGGCCGAGACGGTGCAGGCCATCGCCAGCGAGATGGGCGGCAACGACTTCGAATGGGCCACCACGCCGGAGGAACGCACCCGGCTGTGGACCGCCCGGCACAACGCCTACTTCGCCGCCGTGCAGTCGCGCCCCGGTTGCCGCGCGGTGACCACCGACACCTGCGTGCCGATCTCGCGCCTGGCCGATTGCCTGCTGGCCTCGGTGGACGAGGCGGATGCGAGCGGCATCCCCTACTTCCTGGTGGGCCACGTGGGCGACGGCAACTTCCACTTCGGCTACCTGATCGACCCGCACGACCACGACGAGCGCCTGCGCGCCGAGCAGCTGAGCCACGACCTGGTATCGCGCGCCATTGCGATGGGCGGCACCTGCACTGGCGAGCACGGCATCGGGCTGCACAAGATGGGCTTCCTGATCGACGAGGCGGGCGACGGCGCGGTGGCGATGATGCGCACGCTGAAGAAGGCGCTGGATCCGAAGAACATCCTGAATCCGGGGAAGATCTTCAGTCTTTGATCGGCTGCAACTTTGCTGTCGGAACGGCCGCGCTGGATCAGGGCCGCATTCATGGTGGTGCTTGGATCGAGCGCATCGTTGCCGGTCTCTGGCTGACGGCAACGCGCTTCGTCGTCTTTGACCGATGCGTCCGCTCTGATCGGGAGAAAGAACGGCTCCTGGTCTGAACCGGCGGAGGACGCCAGCATGCGTTCTCCGGCGCTGGTCGCGCTCACCGGCTTGCTGCATCAGGCGGGTGCTCGCTCTCCACCGACATGCCTGGGGCACTGCACGGCGCCGCGAATGGGGCGCCTCCGCCAGCACGCCGGCATCCTCCGCCTCGACCCTGCTCGCGAATCCTCCACGGCCATGGCCTTTGGCGGTTCAGCCACCGCGACCCCTCATGGCGCCGTGGTCGCCCGTCTCCGAACCGTTCGGCTGGCGGCGTCTCGAAGCCGGGATGCATCCCGCCCTTCGACAAGCTCAGGGCGAGCGGGGTGGAAGGCGCCGAGGGTCAACGGTGAACGGCGAACGGTGAAGGGCGAAGGACGTCCGCTCAACTCACCCAGCCGTCGCCGACGACCCAGCCGCTGATCCCGGCAGTTCAGGCGCACGGTCAAGGCAGAGGATGCCGGTGTGCGATCGGAGGCGCCCCATTCGCGGCGCCGTGCAGTGCCCCAAGCGCGTCGGTGGAGAGCGAGCACCCGTGTTGTGCAGCAAGCCGGTGAGCGCGACGCGGTGCCGGAGAGCGCATGCCGGCGTCCTCTGCCGGTTAGCGGCGCGGCGCTAGCGCGACCGAGAACCGAGAACCGAG
>NZ_LDSL01000137.1 GCF_001476815.1 Pseudacidovorax intermedius
TACAGCCTCAAAAAGCCCCGTAGCACAAGCTGCGGGGCTTTTTGTTTTGGCGCGTCACAAAAGAAGAGCGCGATGCACTTGCAAATGCAGATGCACTATACGCCGCCCTGATGAAGGGCTATTCGCAGCTAAAACGGCAGCGCCGAACTGCCTTTATCAGCGCTACGCGCTCGGCACAGACAGCACTCGCGTCGCGTACGCCCTCGCGCCCTCACAACAGAGATGGCAAGTGCCTTGGTCACGCCAGCGAGCTGACTTTGTGGGGCGCGCCGATGCCCGGCGCGGGGTCGTGCGGCATCCTTGCATACAAATCGCGGCCAGGAGAGCGTGGACGGTTCCGGCTAGCCCGTCCGCAATGAAAGCGGTCCGCGAATCCGATCAACTGTTGCTGGTCGCGCGCACTTCTTCGATCGTGGTCTGGCCGGACAGCACTTTCTCGATCCCGTCCTGCCGCAATGTGCGCATGTCCTGACGAACCGCCATCGAGAGCAGCCCCTCGACCCGCGCACCCGTCTGGATCAGCTCGCGCAGCTCGCGTGAGACCACCATCAGTTCGTGCAGGCCGACACGCCCCTTGAAGCCCGTTTTCTCGCACACCGGACAACCGGGGCTGTGATATGCCTGCAACTGGCCGTCCACGGCGTACTTGTCGTGCCACCGCGCGAGCAGCGCCTCTTGCGTCTCAACCTCTTCCTGCGTGCTGCCGTAGGCGTGCAGGTAGTCGTGGGCCAACTGCTCGACCTCGGCCTCGGTTGCCGGCCGCGCCGTGCGGCAGGCGGGGCACAGGCGCCGCACCAGCCGCTGGGCCAGCACGGCCAGCAGCGAGTCCGCGAAATTGAACGGGTCCATGCCCATGTCGAGCAGGCGGGTGACGGTTTCCGGCGCGCTGTTGGTGTGCAGTGTGGACAGCACCAGGTGGCCCGTCAGCGACGCCTCGATGGCCACGCGTGCGGTCTCCTCGTCGCGGATTTCGCCCACCATGATCACGTCCGGGTCGGCGCGCAGGAAGGCGCGAAGCGCACGTGCGAAGGTCCAGTCGATCCGGGCATTGACCTGGACCTGCCGCAGGCCCGCCTGGGTGATTTCGATCGGGTCTTCCGCCGTCCAGATCTTGCGCTCGGGCGTGTTGATCTGGCTGAGGGCGGAGTGCAGGGTGGTGGTCTTGCCCGAGCCCGTGGGGCCGACGCACAGCACCATGCCGTAGGGCCGTTCCACGGCCGAGCGCAGTCGCCGGTAGTTGCTGTCGGTCAGGCCCAGCTTGTCCAGCGGCAGTGGCTTCGCCGAGGCCAGGATCCGCATCACCACGTCTTCCAGGCCGTTGTTGGTCGGGATGGTCGCCACGCGCAGTTCGAGCTGGTGCTTGGGCGAGAAGCGCGCGAAATTGATCTTGCCGTCCTGCGGCTTGCGGCGCTCGCTGATGTCGAGGTCGGCCATGATCTTGATGCGGGCGATCACGGCATTGCGGTAGGTGTGCGGCAGCTCCAGGTAGGTGCGCAGCTGGCCGTCCTTGCGGAAACGGATGCGGATCTTTTCCCGGCCCGGGTAGCTTTCGACGTGGATGTCCGAGATGCCGCCCGTGAAGGCTTCCAGGATCATGCGGTTGATCATCCGCACGAGCGAGTTGTCGGACTGCTCGATGGGCTGGTCGTCGTCGTTGTCGCCGCCGGCCTGGTCCTTCTCGAGCGATTCGAGCAGGGTGTTGGTGTCCGCGGTCTCGAACTCCATGGCGGCACCGCCGCCGCTCGACGTCGGCTTGGCCTCGGACGCGGCGCCGACCTTGTCGTAGGCTGCGAAGACGCAGGCCTCGAAGTCCTCGCACTGGCCCAGCACGGGCGCGATCTTCATCTGGGCGATGAACTCGGCCTCGTCCAGCGCGGCGTGGCGGTTGGCGGGATCGTCCATGGCCACGACCAGACGGCCATCGGTCACGATGAGCGGCAGCAGCTGCAGCCGCCGCGCCACGGCATGGCTGAGGCGGCCGATGGCGTCGGGCTCGGACTCGAAGGCCTGCAGGTCGACCACCGGGTAGCCCATCTTGCGGGTCAGGGCGAGCTTGAGGTCGGCGGGCGAGACGGCGCCCATGCGCACGAGGACTTCGCCCAGCGGCAGGCCGTTGCCCATCTGCTTCTGGGCGGCGAGCGCTTCGTCGAGCTGGTCCTGCTTGATCATGCCCAGCGACAGCAGCGCTTCGCCGATGCGGACGATGGGCGAGCTGGCCTGGCGCTGCAGCGCCTGCAGCAGCTCGCTGCGCTTGGTGGCCACGCGCGACAGGGCGGCGCTGCCGCCGCTGATGTCGGGCTCGGCCCGTTCATAGGCGGCGTGCGGCACGAAGAGCACGCGGATGCGGCCTTCCTCGTCGATGGGGAAGAGGAAGAGGCCGTAGGCCGTGCGCACATGGCCGCAGGTGCGGCCGTTCATCTCCCCGCCCTCGTTCTTCCACACGATCTGGAAGTCGGTCCAATCGGGCGGGGCTTCGTCGAGCAAGGTCAGCGGCGACTGCAGGAGCAGCGAGCGGAACTGGTCGAAGCGCAGCGCCACGGCCGGCTTGTTGCGCATCAGGTGGATGTGCAGCCGCTGGTTCTCGGGGTCGAAAGCACTGATGACGCCGTCGCCGCTGCGGCCGGCCAAGTTGGTGATCACGCAGCGCAGGGAACTGCCATCGCGCGCGCGAAAGCGCCCCTGGGGCGGGAAAGGCCAGTTGAACGGCACGCCGGCAGCGGCACTGTCGTGTTCCGGTGCGGTGGAGGACAGGGGAGCGGAATTCGTCATGGGGCGTACTACTCGACCTTCAGTCCGGCATAGGCCGGATTGGCGGGTGCGGGGCTGATCTTCATGTCGCGCAGGACCTTGATCAGCAGCCGGGCGATCATCAGGTTGCGGTGTGTCTTGTCGTTGGCGGGCACGACGGTCCACGGCGCATGAGCCGTGGACGTGGCGCGGATGGCCCGCTCGTAGGCGAGCTGATAGGCGTCCCACTTGCGCCGCACTTCCAGGTCGCCCAGGCTGAATTTCCAGTGCTTGCCCGGGTCGTCGATGCGGGCCTGCAGGCGTTGGCGCTGCTCGTCCTTGTCGATGTGCAGCAGGCACTTGACGATGACCGTGCCGGTCTCTGTCAGCAACCGTTCGAAGTCGTTGATCTGCGCGTAGCGGCGCTTGAGTTCGGCCTTGTCGAGCCAGCCTTCGACCACGGGGACGAGCACGTCCTCGTAATGGCTTCGGTTCCACACCACGATCTCGCCCGCGCGCGGCACCACCTGGTGGCAGCGCCAGAGGAAGTCGCGCGCGCGCTCTTCCTCGGTCGGCGCCTTGAAGGCGGCCACGCGCACGCCCAGCGGCGAGGTGCGCGAGAACACCCAGCGGATCGTGCCGTCCTTGCCGCTGGTGTCCATGCCCTGCAGCACCAGCAGCAGCTTGCGGCGGCCCTCGGCGTGCAACAGGTTCTGCCAGCGGTCGAGTTCGGCGGCGAGGAGTTCCAGGGCTTCGCGCTGGTGGTGCTCCGCCTCGGGGAGGAAGGGGGTGGCGGTGGGGTCGATGTCGGCCAGCCGGAAGGGAGCGCCGGGCCGGACGCGGTAGTGCTTGAACCGGGACATCCGCCGAGCCTAACGCATCGGCGTCAGCGCCGGCCGCTCCCGTCTTCGAGCGAGGCGCTCCAGCGGTCGCCCCAGCCGTCGTGGCGGGCGGTGTCGAGCTGCCGGCGGTCGCGCTTGGTGGGTCGGCCCTGCTGGATGGCGTGCGCGGGTTCGTGCGCCAGGCGACGCTGCTCGCGGGCACGGGCACCGGCTTCCAGGCTTTCGGGCGTTTCTTCGTAAAGCAGCTGGGCGACCGGGGCCGGGCCGCGCTGCTGCGACAGTCCCAGCACGCGCACGGTCCGCTCGGTGTAGCCCTGTCGTAGCTGGACCAGGTCGCCGGCCTTGACCTCGCGCGCCGGCTTCACCACGTCGCCGTTGATCTGCACCCGGTGCTTGTCGATCTCGTCGGCCGCCAGAGAACGCGTCTTGTAGAAGCGGGCGGCCCACAGCCATTTGTCGATGCGCATGCGCTCCATGGAAGAGGAGAGGAGTTGGATGACACGCTGACAGAGGACCGTAGGCCCTGTCAATCGGACGCGGGCGGATCCGCCATCGGCAGACGGACGCTGGCGTCCAGGCCCACGATGCGCCCGCCGGCGTCCAGCCGATTGTCCAGGGCGATGCTGCCGCCGAGCGTCTGCACGATCTCGCGGCAGATGGCCAGGCCCAGGCCGGAGCCGCGCGCGGTGTCGCCGGCGGCGAAGGGCGCGAACAGGCGCTGGCGCAGTTCCGGCCCGATGCCGGGGCCGGCATCGCGCACGCACAACAGCACGGCCTGCTCGCCGTCGGCCCGCACATGGACCGACAGCGGCGCATGCGCGGGACTGTGGCGGATGGCGTTGTGCAGCAGGTTGCGGCTGAGTTCCAGCAGCATCCAGGCATGGGCCAGCACGGGCGCAGGTTGGACGTCGAGCTCGAAGTCCAGGTCCTTGTCCGCAATCAGCGGCGACACGTCCAGCGCCACCTGCCGCACCATCTCCGCAAGGTCGAGACGCTGCACCTCGGGCCGCTGGCGCAGCTGCTCGATCTTGGCGAGGGCCAGCATCTGGTTGGCCAGCAGCGTGGCGCGGTCGACGGTGGCGTCGATCTCGCGCAGGGCCTGGGCGGCCGGCACGTCGCCGCGCCGGGCGGACTGCACCTGGGCCTTGAGCACGGCCAGCGGAGTGCGCAACTGGTGCGCGGCGTCGCGCACGAAGCGCTTCTGATGGTCCAGCAGGCCGCGCAGCCGGGCCATGACGGCGGTGGTGGCCTCCACCAGTGGCCGCAGCTCGCGCGGCGCGTCGGGCGCGTCGATGGGCGAGAGGTCGTCGGGTGCGCGCTCGCCGATCACTTCACCCAGGCGGCGCACCGGGCGCGTGGCCTGCTGCACCACGAACACCGTCACGCTCGCCACCACGGCCACCAGCAGCAGCTGGCGCCACAGCATGTCGACGAGCAGGCGGCGGGCCAGGCTTTCGCGCAGTTCCAGCGTCTCGGCCACCTGCACCACGGCCATGCCGAGCCCGCGGGCGCTGGCCACCGGCTGCAGCAGCACCGCCATGCGCACGGGCTGGCCACGGAACTCGGCGTCGTAGAAGTCCACCAGCGCGGCATAGGGCGGCTTGGCGGGCAGCTTGCCGTGCCACAGCGGCAATTCGGCGAAACCCGAGATCATCTCGCCGTGCACAGTCGACACACGGTAGTACATGCGGCTCTGCGCGTCGGCCTCGAAGGCCTCCAGCGCGGAGTAGGGCACGGTCGAGCGCAGCGAGGCCAGTTCGTCGTAGCCGTCGACGTCGAGCTGTTCGCCGATGGTCTTCGCCGATGCCAGCAGCGTGCGGTCGTAGGCGGTGGTGGCCGCCGCCAGTGCCTGGCGGTAGACGCTCACGCTGTTGATCAGGATGAACAGCACCACCGGCGCCAGCAGGCCCAGCAGCAGCCGGAAGCGCAGCGAGCTGCCGCCCAGGCCCAGCCGCGACCACAGCCGACGGTGGGGCATCACTCGGCGCGCTCGGCGCGCAGCAGGTAGCCCAGGCCGCGCAGCGTCATCAGGGAACAGCCGGTGCCGGCGAGCTTCTTGCGCAGGCGGTAGACCACCACCTCGATGGCCTCGTACTGCACCTGGGTCTCGCCCGGAAAGACCAGCTCGAAGAGCCGCTCTTTGGTCACCGCATGGCCGGGCCGCACGGCCAGGGCACGCAGCAGCGCGGCCTCGCGCGGGGTGAGCTCCATGACTTCGCCGCGCAGGTAGAAGGCGCCGCTGGCGGGTTCCAGGCGCAGCGTGCCGATCTCGACGGGTGTCTGCGGTGCGGCGCCGTTGCCGTTCTCTGCCGGCAACCGGCGGCGCAGCGCACGCAGCCGCGCTTCCAGCTCGTCCAGGTCGAAGGGTTTGGGCAGGTAGTCGTCGGCGCCGGCATTCAGGCCCAGGATGCGGTCGCCCACCGTGCCGCGCGCCGTGAGCACCAGCACGGGGGTGCGCAGGCCGGCGGCGCGGGCGCGGGTGAGGATTTCCAGGCCGTCCATGCCGGGCAGGCTCAGGTCCAGCGCCACCACGTCGGGCTCCAGCGCCTGCCATTGCGCCAGTGCCTGGGCGCCGTCGCCGCAGACGCGCACGTCGATCTGCCGGCGCCCCAGCGTGCGTTGCAGCGTGGACTGCATGGAGGGGTCGTCTTCGACCAGCAGCAGCTTCATGGACTCGGTGTTTACCCCGAGCGGCGCGACAGCCAACTGACAGCGGGGCCGCGCATCATAAGCCGCACCACAACGACACCCGGAAGCAAGAAGGAGACGCGATGCGCAGAGACGAGTTCCTCAAATCCCTGGCCGCCCTGGCCGCGGTCGGCGCCCTGCCGCTGTCGGCCCAGGCCGCCACCAACCTCAAGATGATGATTCCCGCCAACCCCGGCGGCGGCTGGGACACCACCGGCCGCGCCTTGGGCAAGGCCATGGTCGATGCGAAGGCGGCCGACACGGTCAGCTACGACAACAAGGGCGGCGCCGCCGGCGCGCTGGGCCTGGCCCAGTTCGTCAACGGTTCCAAGGGCGACGGCAACGCGCTCATGGTCATGGGCGCCGTGATGCTGGGCGGCATCATCACCGGCAAGCCGCCGGTCAACCTGTCGCAGGCCACGCCCATCGCCCGCATCACCAGCGAATACAACGTGTTCGTGCTGCCCGCCAACTCGCCCTTCAAGACCATGGCCGACGTGGTCGCCCAGCTCAAGAAGGACCCGGGCAGCGTCAAGTGGGGCGGCGGCTCGCGCGGCTCCACCGAGCACATCGCCGCGGCCATGATCGCGCAGAAGGTGGGCGTCGATCCGTCCAAGATCAACTACGTCGCGTTCCGCGGCGGCGGCGAGGCGACGGCGGCCATTCTGGGCGGCAACGTCACCATCGGCGGCAGCGGCTACAGCGAGTTCGCGCCCTACATCGCCGACGGCAAGATGAAGGCGGTGGCCGTGACGTCCGCACAGCGTCTGCCGGGCGTGAATGTGCCCACGCTCAAGGAGCTGGGCATCGACGTCGAGATCGGCAACTGGCGCGGCGTGTACGGCGCGCCCGGCATCTCCGAAGAGCAGCGCAAGGCGCTGACCGAGCGCGTGCTGACGGCCGTCAAGAGCGCCTCGTGGGCCGAAGCGCTCAAGAAGAACGACTGGACGGCCGCCGTGCTCACCGGCCCGGCCTTCGACAAGTTCGTCGACGACGAATTCGCCAGCCTGCGCGCCATCATGACGCGCTCCGGCATGGTCTGAACGCACTTCCCGAGCGTCCCGCGCCGCCGCACCGTCCCTCGGTGCCGCGGCGCGGCCGCATGGAGACCCGCATGATCGCTTCTTCCCCTTCTTCGCCCGCGCCTGCGCGCGCCAACACGATGCAGACCCTGGTCGGCCTGGGTGTCGTGCTCGTCGGCCTGGCCATGGCCTTCGGCGCCATCGGCATTTCCTCCGATGCCGGATATGGTGGCGTCGGCCCCAACTTCCTGCCGTGGCTGGTGTCCATCGGCCTGGTCGTCTGCGGCGCCTGGATCACCTGGGAAGCCCGCACGGGCGGCTTCCGGTCCATGCCCGACGGTGACGCCGAGCCGGCCAACTGGCCCGGCCTGGTCTGGCTGTCGGCCGGCCTGCTGCTCAATGCGGCGCTGATCGAGCACCTGGGCTTCATCCTCAGCTGCGGCCTGTGCTACCTGCTGGCGGTGCAGGGCCTGCGCCGCGCCGCCGGCCAGCCCGCGGCCAATGCGCCGCGCACCTGGGCGGTCGATTTCGGCACCGGCCTGGTCATCGCGGCGCCGGTGTACTGGATGTTCACCCAATTCCTGGCGATCAACCTGCCGGGCCTCACCTCCACCGGCTGGATCTGACCATGGACATCTTCAACGCCCTGTTCCAGGGCTTCGCGCAGGCCGTCACGCTCGGCAATCTGCTCTGGTGCCTGGTGGGCTGTGCGCTCGGCACCGCCGTCGGCGTGCTGCCGGGCATCGGCCCGGCCGTGGCCGTGGCCATGCTGCTGCCGATCACCGCCAAGGTGGACGTCACCGCCTCGATGATCTTCTTCGCCGGCATCTATTACGGCGCCATGTACGGCGGCTCGACCACCTCGATCCTGCTGAACACGCCCGGCGAGACGGCCAGCATGGTCACGGCCATGGAAGGCAACAAGATGGCCAAGAGCGGCCGCGCCGGCGCGGCCCTGGCCACGGCGGCCATCGGCTCCTTCGTGGCCGGCACCATCGCCACGGTGGTGGTGACGCTGTTCGCGCCCTACGTGGCCGAATTCGCCGTCAAGCTCGGCCCGCCCGAATACTTCATGCTGATGCTGCTGGCCTTCACCACCGTCAGCGCGGTGCTCGGCCAGAGCACGCTGCGCGGCATGACGGCGCTGCTGATCGGCCTGGCCGTGGGCTGCATCGGCCTGGACCAGATCTCGGGCCAGGGCCGCTACACCGGCGGCATTCCCGAACTGCTGGACGGCATCGAGATCGTGCTCGTGGCCGTGGGCCTGTTCGCGGTGGCCGAGGTGCTCTACGCAGCCATGTACGAAGGCCGCGTGGTCGAGACCCAGAACAAGATGAGCCGCGTGCACATGAGCGCCCGCGACTGGAAGCGCTCGATCCCGGCCTGGCTGCGCGGCACCGCCATCGGCGCACCCTTCGGCTGCATTCCGGCCGGCGGCACGGAGATTCCGACCTTCCTGAGCTACGCCGCCGAGAAGAAGCTGGCCAAGGATCCGAAGGACAAGGCCGAGTTCGGCACCACCGGCGCGATCGAAGGCGTGGCCGGCCCCGAGGCGGCCAACAACGCCACCGTGACGGCGGCGCTGATTCCGCTGCTGACGCTGGGCATCCCGACGTCGAACACCACGGCCATCCTGCTGGGCGCTTTCCAGAACTACGGCATCCAGCCGGGCCCGCAGCTGTTTTCGACCTCGGCTGCGCTGGTGTGGGCGCTGATCGCCTCGCTCTACATCGGCAACATCATGCTGCTGGTGCTGAACCTGCCGATGGTGGGCCTGTGGGTGAAGCTGCTGAAGATTCCGAAGCCCCAGCTCTATGCCGGCATCCTGATCTTCGCGACGGTCGGTGCCTACGGCATGCGCCAGAGCGCCTTCGACCTGCTGCTGCTCTACGCCATCGGCGTGATCGGCGTGCTGATGCGCCGCTTCGACTTCCCGACGGCACCGGTGGTGGTCGGCATGATCCTCGGCCCGCTGGCCGAGGCCCAGCTGCGCAACGCCATGTCCATCGGCGAGGGCAGTCCGCTGATCTTCCTGCAGCGGCCGATGTCGCTGGCGCTGCTGGTCGTGGTGCTGGCGGTGCTGGTGCTGCCGCGGGTGGCGCGCTGGATGTCGGCACGCAAGCTGCGTCTGCAGGCCGCTTGACAGCGCCTGCTCGTGGAGAAGCCCGGTTCCGGTGGCGGAGCCGGGCTTTTTTGTCTCAAGCAGGCGCTGCGCGGGCCGAAGAAACATCGGAGGCCCAGGATCGAAAGGCCAAAAAGTGGCGATTTGCGCCATTTTCAGCACGCCATCGCGTTCCGTCGGACGCCGCCCCATCTTGAAATCCACCCCCACGCCACGAGTTGCCGTGCTCTATAGAATGAATTTCATGGCCACGAAAAATCCCTCGGCGCCGCCTCCGGCGCCGGCTGTACCCAAGAGGGACGACGGTGGCTCCGTGGTGGCAGAGCGCCGTCCCCAGCGGACGGCGCCCCCCCGGATGTACCAGGTCGTCATGCTCAACGACGACTACACCCCGATGGAATTCGTGGTGGTCGTCCTGCAGGAGTTCTTCAACAAGGACCGCGAGACGGCCACCCAGATCATGTTGAAGATCCATCTCGATGGCCGGGGCGTCTGCGGTGTGTATCCGCGCGATGTCGCGGCCACCAAGGTCAATCAGGTGATGGAAGCCGCCGTCCAGGCGGGCCACCCGCTCCAGTGCGTCAGTGAACCGGTTGAATAAACCGCGATCCGACCCATCTGGAGTCTTCAGAAGTATTCACAGCAAGGCAAAGGAAATCACATGATTGCCCAGGAACTGGAAGTCAGCCTGCACATGGCCTTCGTCGAGGCCAGGCAGCAACGCCATGAGTTCATCACCGTCGAGCACCTGCTGCTCGCCTTGCTGGACAACCCGAGCGCCGCCGAAGTGCTGCGTGCCTGCTCGGCCAACGTCGACGATCTGCGCTCGTCGCTGACCAATTTCATCAAGGACAACACGCCCCAGGTCGCCGGCACCGACGACGTGGACACTCAGCCGACGCTGGGCTTCCAGCGCGTGATCCAGCGCGCCATCATGCACGTGCAGTCCACGGGCAATGGCAAGAAGGAAGTGACCGGTGCCAACGTGCTGGTCGCCATCTTCGGCGAGAAGGACTCGCACGCCGTCTACTACCTGCACCAGCAGGGCGTGACGCGCCTGGACGTCGTCAACTTCATCGCCCACGGCATCAAGAAGAGCGATCCGCCCGAGCAGCCGAAGGGCAACGGCGAAGCGCCTTCCAGCGAAGGCGAGGAGGGCGGCGCCGAGAAGAACGAGAAAGCCTCGCCGCTGGAGCAGTTCACCGTCAACCTGAACGCCCAGGCCAAGGAAGGCAAGATCGATCCGCTGATCGGCCGCGAGTACGAGGTCGAGCGCGTCATTCAGATCCTGTGCCGCCGGCGCAAGAACAACCCGCTGCTGGTGGGCGAGGCGGGCGTGGGCAAGACGGCCATCGCCGAGGGCCTGGCCTGGCGCATCACCCAGGGCGACGTGCCGGAGATCCTGGCCGATTCGCAGGTCTACTCGCTCGACATGGGCGCGCTGCTGGCCGGCACCAAGTACCGCGGCGATTTCGAGCAGCGCCTGAAGGGCGTGCTCAAGTCGCTGAAGGAAAAGCCCAATGCGGTGCTGTTCATCGACGAGATCCACACGCTGATCGGCGCGGGCGCGGCCTCGGGCGGCACGCTGGACGCGTCCAACCTGCTCAAGCCGGCGCTGTCCAGCGGTCAGCTCAAGTGCATCGGCGCGACCACCTTCACCGAATACCGCGGCATCTTCGAGAAGGACGCGGCCCTGTCGCGGCGCTTCCAGAAGGTCGACGTGGTCGAGCCCAGCGTGGCCGAGACGGTGGAGATCCTCAAGGGCCTGAAGAGCCGCTTCGAGGAGCACCACAGCGTCAAGTACGCCACCGCGGCCCTGCAGGCGGCGGCCGAGCTGTCGGCCAAGTACATCAACGACCGTCACCTGCCCGACAAGGCCATCGACGTGATCGACGAGGCCGGCGCGGCCCAGCGCATCCTGGCGGCCAGCAAGCGCAAGAAGACCATCGGCAAGGCCGAGGTGGAGGAGATCGTGGCCAAGATCGCCCGGATTCCCCCGGCGAACGTCAGCAACGACGACCGCAGCAAGCTGCAGACCATCGAGCGCGACCTCAAGAGCGTGGTCTTCGGCCAGGACAAGGCGCTGGAGGTGCTCGCCTCCGCCGTCAAGATGTCCCGCTCGGGCCTGGGCAAGGGCGACAAGCCGATCGGCTCCTTCCTGTTCAGCGGCCCCACCGGCGTCGGCAAGACCGAGGCGGCCAAGCAGCTCGCCTACATCCTGGGCATCGAGCTGATCCGCTTCGACATGTCGGAGTACATGGAGCGCCATGCCGTGTCGCGTCTGATCGGTGCGCCTCCGGGCTACGTGGGCTTCGACCAGGGTGGCCTGCTGACCGAGGCCGTCACCAAGAAGCCGCACGCGGTGCTGCTGCTCGACGAGATCGAGAAGGCGCATCCGGACATCTTCAACGTGCTGCTGCAGGTGATGGACCATGGCACGCTGACGGACAACAATGGGCGCAAGGCCGACTTCCGCAACGTCATCATCATCATGACGACGAACGCGGGTGCCGAGACCATGAACAAGGCCACCATCGGGTTCACCAACCCGCGGCAGGCCGGCGACGAGATGGCCGACATCAAGCGCCTGTTCACGCCCGAGTTCCGCAACCGCCTCGACGCCATCGTCAACTTCAAGCCGCTGGACGAGCAGATCATCCTGCGCGTGGTCGACAAGTTTCTGCTCCAGCTGGAGACGCAGCTCGCCGAGAAGAAGGTGGAGGTCACCTTCAGCGACAAGCTGCGCAAGCACCTGGCGAAGAAGGGCTTCGATCCGCTCATGGGCGCGCGCCCGATGCAGCGCCTGATCCAGGACACCATCCGCCGCGCACTGGCCGACGAACTGCTGTTCGGCCGCCTGACCGACGGTGGCCGCCTGGAGGTCGACCTGGACGAGAAGGACGAGGTGCAGCTGGACATCACGCCGCTGCCGAAGAAGGAAGGCAAGTCCAAGCCCGAGGCCGAGGAGGCCGCGGCCGGCTGATCGACCACGCCCCCAGGGCGCCCGCCCCCACGGGCGGTGCCACACAAGGCCGGTAGCATCGCGCTCCCGGCCTTTTTTCTTGGCCGCTTCCGGCTGCCGCCGTCGCGTGGCCGGCGGCGCGCCAAGCTCCTGGATGACCCTGCCCGAGTTCCACCTCAGTCCCGCCTGGACCACCGGGCTGTCGCTCGCCTGGAGTGCCTACATCGCCGTGCTGTCGGTGTGGATCGTGATGCAGAAGCGCGCGCCGGTCTCCACGCTGGGCTGGATCCTGTCGCTGGCACTGCTGCCCTACGCGGGCTTCTTCATCTACTACTTCCTCGGGCCGCAGCGGCTGGCGAAGCAGCGGCTCAAGCGCTTGCGCAGCCGGGTGATCGCCCAGGCGCCGGCCGACATGGCCCTGCTGCGCGAGGCGGCGGAGGACGCCCCGCCCGCCCTGCGCCAGCTCGCCACGCTGGCCATGTCGGCCTGCGGCATGCCGGTGTCGAGCGCCCGCTCGGTGCAGCTGCTGTCCGGCGGGGCGGCGGCCTTCGATGCCATCTTCGAGGCCGTGCGCGGTGCGCGGGACCACGTCCACCTCGAGTACTACATCTTCGAGCCCGACCGCATCGGCACCGCGTTGCGCGACCTGCTGGCCGAGCGGACGCGGGCCGGCGTGCAGGTGCGGCTGCTGATCGACGCCCTCGGCGCCAAACGCGTCGGCCGGCGCTTCCTGGCGCCGCTGCGCGAGGCGGGCGCACAGGTGGCGTTCTTCCACGACACCCGCATCGGCCGCCGGTTGCGGCCGGTGACCAACTACCGCAGCCACCGCAAGATCGTCGTCGTCGATGGCGACGTCGGCTTCACCGGCGGCGTCAACATCACCGACGAGGAAGACCGCCGCACCCGGCCCAACGCGTACCACGACGTGCACCTGCGCATCGAGGGCAGCGCCGTGCGCTGGCTGCAGACCACCTTCCTGGAAGACTGGGTCTATGCCACCGGCGAACCGCTGCACGGCATCGGCAGCCTGTTGGCCCGGCTGATGCCGCCCGTGGCCGCCGGCCCGGTGGCGGTGCAGATCGTCAGCAGCGGGCCGGACACGCCGCTGGAGGCCATCCATCGCATGCACGTCGAGGCCATCCATGCCGCCACCGAACGCGCCTGGCTCACCACGCCCTACTTCGTGCCCAGCGAGCCGGCGCTGATGGCGCTGACCAATGCCGCCCTGCGCGGCGTGGACGTGCGCGTGCTGGTGCCGCGGCGCAGCGACTCGCTGGTGGTGAGCGCGGCGGCCCGGTCGTACTACGACGAGCTGCTGGCCGCCGGCGTGAAGGTGTGGGAATACAAGGCGCGCATGCTGCATTCCAAGACGCTGGTGGTGGACGACCACTGCGCCATGATCGGCACCGCCAACTTCGACAACCGCAGCTTCCTGCTCAACTTCGAGGTGATGGCGGTGGTCTATGGCCCGGCGCTGGCCGGGCCGCTGGCGGCGCAGTTCGAGACCGACCTGCACAGCGCCTCGGCCGTGCGGGCGCACCGGCAGCGCCGCTTCTGGCCGCGGCTGGGAGAGGCGGTGGCGCGGCTCTTTTCGCCGCTGCTCTGAGCGCCTGCGCGGCGCTTGTCCGGGTGCGCGGCTCGGCCACGGCCGGTGACTGCCCCGCGCCACAGGCCGCCGCGCCGCGAAGAACCGCCAAGCGCCGTGCAATCCGTCACCCTTATCGCCGCCACCCTGGCCAGCCCATGGCCGGCGATGCCGCAAGGCTGGCCGAGAATGGCCGGCTGCTTCCCGATCCCGACCCATGGCCGACGCAACCCACACCTTCCTCTGGCACGACTACGAAACCTTCGGCGCCGACCCGCGCCGGGACCGGCCGGCGCAGTTCGCCGCGGTGCGCACCGATGCCGACCTGAACGAGGTCGGCGAGCCGATCATGGTGTACTGCCGGCCGGCGCCGGACTTCCTGCCCAGCCCCACCGCCTGCCTGCTGACCGGCATCACGCCCCAGCACTGCCTGGCGCAGGGCCTGCCCGAGCACGAATTCGCCGCCCGCATCGAGGCCGCCTTCTCGCAGCCCGGCACCATCGGCGTCGGCTACAACACCATCCGCTTCGACGACGAGGTCACGCGCTTCATGTTCTGGCGCAACCTCATCGACCCCTACGCGCGGGAATGGCAGAACGACTGCGGCCGCTGGGACCTGCTGGACGTGGTGCGCCTCACCTGGGCGCTGCGCCCCGAGGGCATCGAATGGCCGCGCCATCCCGACGGCAAGCCGAGCTTCAAGCTGGAGGACCTGAGCC
Organism: Pseudacidovorax intermedius; assembly: GCF_001476815.1. Taxonomy (GTDB): domain Bacteria; phylum Pseudomonadota; class Gammaproteobacteria; order Burkholderiales; family Burkholderiaceae_C; genus Xenophilus; species Xenophilus intermedius_A. The sequence continues at coordinate 14,668 of NZ_LDSL01000137.1, forward strand.
GCGCCAACGGTCTCGTCCATGCGGCGGCGCACGATGCGCTGTCGGACGTGCGTGCCACCATCGCGCTTGCGCGGCTCATCCGTGACCGGCAGCCGCGCCTCTTCGACTACGCCTTCGCGCTGCGGCGCAAGGAGCGCGTGGCGCAGGAGCTGGGCCTGCCGACCTCGCCGCAGACCGCGCGGCCCTTCGTCCACGTCTCGGGCATGTTCGGCACCGAGCGCGGCTGCCTGGCGTTGATGTGGCCGCTGGCCAGCCATCCGACCAACCGCAACGAGCTCTTGGCCTGGGACCTGGCGCACGACCCGGCCGAGCTGGCCGACCTGGATGTGGACACCATGCGGCTGCGCCTGTTCACCCGCAGCGCCGACCTGCCCGAAGGCATGAGCCGGCTGCCGATCAAGTCCATCCACCTGAACAAGTCGCCGATGGTGGTGGGCAATCCCAAGATGGTGGAACTCGCCGCCGGCCGCTGGGGCATCGATCTGGCGCAGGCCCGCCGCCATGCCGAAACGGCCGCCGGCCTGCCCGACCTGCGGGAGCGCTGGCAGGCGCTCTACGACCGCCCGCGCGGCCCCGCCTTGGATGTGGACGAGGACCTCTACGGCGGCTTCGTCGGCCCGGCCGACCGGCGGCGCCTCAACCAGCTGCGCGCCATGGCGCCGGAAGACCTGGCCCATGCCCGCGCCGGCTTCGACGACCCGCGCCTGGCCGAACTGCTGCTGCGCTACCGCGCGCGCAACTTTCCCCACACCCTCACCGAGGAAGAGGCTGGCCAGTGGGAGGCGCTGCGCGTTGCGCGGCTGGTCGAGGGCGAGGACGGCTGGCTGAACGTGGACCGCTACTTCGCCGAGATCGACACGTTGGCAGAAAACGCCGACGAACGCGGCGAGACTCTGCTGGCAGCCCTCTACGACTACGCCGAGGCGGTTGTGCCCCAATGATGTAACAGGCTGGGGATGCCGGCTGACAAGGTAGGCGCCTCTAGTCGTTCTAAGTTGTTTCCAGCTAATCTGGAAACAATGAATTTCGCGAACAAAAGTTTTATTTTTGGCTTGGGTCTGCGGCGCGGAGGGGCGCCAAGGGCCGGCGCCCCCGTCTCGCAAAGGGCGCAGGCGGACCATCTCGATGACCTGATCGTCGGACAGCTCCGCCATCCTGCCCGGCTGCTGGCCGGCGCCGCGGCGGCGTTCTGGCTGATGACGCTGGCACTGGGATGGCCCGTGCTGGCGCCCTTCCAGGGCCAGTTGCTGTTCTGGACCTCGGTCCAGGCCGCGGGCTTGGTCGTCTGTCTCGCCGCCGAGCGCGTGGTCGGGCACGACGGCGGCGTCGGCCTCATGACCGTGGCCATGGCGGCGGGCTACCGCCTGCAGCTGGAGGCCTGGGGTGGCGGCGGCATCTGGGTGTTGCCGCTGTGCCTGTTGCTGGCGCTCTACCTGGGCCTCATGCAGGTCCGGCTGCGCAGCTATCTGCTGAGCAGCATCGCGGTCTGGCTGGTGCTGTGCCATGGCCTGCTCATGGGCCAGCTGGGGGGCAGCCGTGCATTGCTCTCGGTGCTGGTGGCGGGCAGCTTCGGTCTGGCCCTGGTGCTGCACCGGGGCGTGTCGATGACGCGCCGCCGGCGCGTGGCGGTCGCCGAGGAGCTCACCCGCCTGGCCTATCAGGACGCGCTGACCGGCATCGCCAACCGGCGGGGCTTCCTGGCCGGCGCCAAGGCAAGGCTGGAGGCCGGCGGGGGGCTTGGACTGATCGCGCTCGACGTCGACGACTTCAAGAAGATCAACGACACCCACGGTCACGAGGTCGGCGATCGGGTCCTGGAGGCCTTCGGACAGATGCTGGCGCGCCTGCCGCCCCAGGCCTTGAGTGGCCGCATGGGTGGCGAGGAATTCTGCGTGCTGCTGCCGGCTGCGTCGGCGCAGCAGTTGCTCGAGGGGGCGCAGGGCCTGGTCCGGCGGGCGCGCTTCATCCAGGTGCGCCAGGTGGGCATGAGCGTGAGCGCCGGCGCGGCACTGGTGTTGCCCGGCGAAGACCTGCAGGACGCGCTGCGGCGCGCCGACGCGGCGCTGTCACTGGCCAAGGCGCAGGGCAAGGACCGCGCACTGCTCGACGCCGAGGCCAGCGCATGGATGCCGGCGCGATGAAGATGTTCGCCGATGCCGGCCTTCCCGGCCGAGAGACGATGCCGGCTGGCGCGGACGTCGGCCGGCTGCTCAAGCGTGCGCTGCGGGACGAGGTGCGGCCCCTGGGCCTGGCCTGCCAGGGCATGGGCCTGCTCGTCTGGTTGACGACCCTGGCCGTCACGATGCCCGGCATGGCGGATGCCCTGGCCGGCCAGCTGCTGTGCACCGCGGCGGCCGCCTTCGGCGTGCTGCTGTCGCTGGTGCGCCGGCCAGCCTGGGCCCTTCATTGGGGCAGCCTGATCGCGGTGGTGGCGCTGGCCTGGGCATTCCGGCTCAGCCTGCGCGCCAGCGAGGCGCCGGCCGTCTGGGCGCTGCCACTGCTGCTGCTTTTCGGCATGTGCCTGGCGCTGTGTCATGTGCGGGTGCGCGACTTCCTGCTGTCCTTCGCCGTCGTGGGCGCGGTGTTCCTGGACGGCACGCTGGTGGCGTCCGTGCCCCAGGGCCAGCGCCCGCTGCTGGCGCTGTTCCTGGCCTTCGCCTTCCTCATGTGCCTGTTGACCAACGTGGCGCTGGTGCGCGAGCGCCGGGCCGGCCATCTGTTGCGTCTGCAGATGGGCCGCCTGGCCTACGAGGACGTGCTGACCGGCCTGGCCAACCGGCGCGCCTTCTTCGAGGCGGCGAACGCCGCCATCGCGGCGGCGCCGCAGGGCCGCTTCAGCCTGGTGCTGCTGGACGTGGACGACTTCAAGCGCATCAATGACCGCTTCGGTCACGAAGCGGGCGACCAGGCGCTGGTGGCGGTGGCCGGCGCATTGCGCCGTGCCAGCGCGCCGCATCTGTGTGCCCGGCTGGGCGGGGAGGAGTTCTGCGTGTGGATCGACGACGAGGCGGTGTCGCCGCCCGCGGTCGCGCGCGCCTGCGTGTCTGGCGTCCACCAACTGCAGGTGGCCGGCCTGCGGCTGTCGATCAGCGCTGGCGTGGCCACGGTGGAGCCGGACGTGCCCCTGGGCCGTGCCCTGGCGCTGGCCGACGAGGCGCTCTACCAGGCCAAGGCGCGCGGCAAGGACACGCTGGCCGTGGCACCGCCTTCCGGGCGCATGCCGCTGATCGTCCCGCCGCAGCCGGAGCGGCGCAGCTGGCGGCCTTGGCGGCCGACGCGGCGGGATTGATTCGCGCATGCCGGGCGGTACGGCGGACGCCGTGCGCCCCTCGCGATCGCCAGGCGCCGCCTCAGCGGGTGCCGGCCAGAAGCGTGTCGATGAAGCGGTCGACCGCCTGCGTGTAAGCGCCCGGCTCGCCCAGCCGGGCATTCACCTCGCTGTGGGACAGCGGCTGGGGGAGCACGGTGGCATGGCCGCCCGCTTTCTGCACCCGGCCGGCGAACTGTGCGCTCTGCGCGCACGAATCGTCGCGCCGTTCTCTCGCGCACACCAGCAGCATGGGCAGGCTGGCGGGCGCGAGGCGTGCCGTGGGCGAGACGGCCCGCCAGGCCGCAGGCTCGGACCCGAAGGCCCGGTCGTACATGCGCAGGTGGCGGCGCTGCATCAGCGCCTCGGTGTCCAGCGCCGCGCTGTCGAGCACCACGCTGCCGCGCCAGGGGCGGGCGCCCTGAGCGACGGCCTGCGCCGGATCGGCACTCAGCAGCGCCACCAGATGCGCCCCCGCCGAATGGCCCATCAGCACCAGCTTCTGCGGATCGGCGCCCCAGTCCGGCGCCAGGCGCTGGACCTCGGCCAGCGCGCGGGCCACGTCCTGCGCCTGCGTGGCCACGTCCACCGCCGGCACCAGCCGGTAGCCGACCGAGACGAACACGAAGCCACGTTCGCGCACCCAGTGGGATACCTTGGCGTCCACCACGTTGGGGGCGTCGGGCCGGCCGTACATCCAGGCGCCGCCGTGCACCATGACCAGAACGGGCGCACCCTGGGGTCGCGCGGGCAGGTAGACGTCCAGCCGCTGGGTGCTGTCCGGGCCGTAGGCCCATTGCCGGTCGGGCGCGGCGTCGGCGAGGGCGGCGGCCAGCAGCAGGGCGAGGGCAGGCAGCCAGCGTCGAATCGGGGTCATGGCGGTGCTCCGGGGTGTCGGCAGAGGGGCGGGCGGTACGGCTGCAATGCTGCCGGGCCAGTGCATGGCCTGTGCCAGCGCACGTGGCGCGCGCGCTTCAGCGGCGCGGCGGCGGCCCCACCACGCCAGCGCCGCGCACCTCGATGCGGATGCTGTCCAGCACCTGCCCGCGCGCATCGGCCAGCTCCAGCCGGTGGCGGCCGGGCCAGGGCAGCCAGTCGGCCGCCGTGCCGCGCGCGAGCGTGCGGCCGTCCAGGCGCCACTGCACGTCGGCCGGTGCGCCGTCGGCGGCCAGGCGCACCCGCTGATGGCGCGGCGGGATGTCCGGATCCAGCGCGAGGATGGTGCCGTCGGCCGGCGCCGTGATGCGCGCGATGCGGCCGGCGGCGCCGTCGTCAGCCCCGGCGCGAATGGCCGATGGCCGTAACAGCGCCTGCTGCGTGCCGGCCAGGAACCATTCGCTGCGGGCAGCTTCCAGCGGCAGGCCGCGCTCGCTCCCATCCGCAGCGGTGTAGCGCACGGCCTGCTGCACCACACCCGGCGGCGGCGCCGGCGCGCGGCTGGGCTCGCGCTGGTGCAGCTGGCGCATCAGCTCGGCCCACACGGGCGCCGCGCCGCTGGTGCCGCTCACGTCCCACATCGGCGAGCCATCGGCATTGCCCACCCACACGCCCACGGTGTAGCGCTGCGACCAGCCGATGGCCCAGTTGTCGCGCATGTCCTTGCTGGTGCCGGTCTTCACCGCGGTCCAGAAGCGGGTGGCCAGCAGGCTGTCGGGGCCGAAGGTGCGCACGCGGGCATTCGGGTCCGACAGGATGTCGCCGACGATGAAGGCGGCGCCCGCGTCGAGCACGGGCCGGGGCGGCGCGGCGGCGGCGTCCGGCAGCAGGCGCGCGGGCGTGTAGCGGCCGCCGTTGGCCAGCATGCGGTAGGCGTTGGTCAGGGCCAGCAGGTCGACCTCGGCACTGCCGAGCGCCAGGCTGTAGCCGTAGTAGTCGCCGTCCTGCCGCAGTCCCAGGCCGGCGGCCTGCAGGCGGCGGGCGAAGGCGTCGGGCGACACCATCACCAGCGTGCGCACCGCCGGCACGTTGAGCGAAGCGGCCAGGGCGGTGCGGGCCGAGACCAGGCCCTTGAAGTGCCGGTCGTAGTTCTGCGGGATGTACAGGCCGCCCGGCGTGGCGATCTGCGCGGGCGAATCCTCCAGCAGCGAGGCGGCCGTCAGGCGCCGCTCCGCGATGGCCTGCGCATAGAGCAGCGGCTTGAGCGTGGAGCCCGGCTGGCGCGGCGCCAGCACGGCATCGACCTCGGCCGCGCGGCTGTGCACGCCCGAGGAGCCGACCCAGGCGAGCACCGCACCGCTGGCGTTGTCCAGCACCACGGCGGCGCCGTCCTGCACGTTGCGGCCGCGCAGCTCGCGCATCTGGCGGTCCAGGGCCTCCACGGCCGCGCGCTGCAGCGGCGCGCGCAGCGTGGTGCGCAGCGTGGGCGCATCGCCGCTGCGCTGGCGCAGCGCCTGACGGGCGACGTGCGGCGCGATGCCCGCGCTGGCGTCGAAGGCGCGGCGCTGCAAGGCGGCCTGGGTGAAGAAGGCCAGGGATTCGCAGTCCGGCGCCGGCCCCGGCTGCATGGCGCGCAGCACCTCGCAGGCACGGCGCGCCACCTGCGCGGCCGAGGCATTGGGTGCGCGCACGAGGGCGGCGGCGATGGCGCCTTCGCGCGCGTCCAGGCCATGCGGCGCCTTGGCGAAGAGCGTGCGCGAGAGGGCGTCGATGCCCACCAGCTCGCCGCGGAAGGGCACCAGGTTGAGGTAGGCCTCCAGGATCTGGTCCTTGCGCCAGTCGCGCTCCAGCTGGGCGGCGCCCAGGACCTGCTCCACCTTCTGCCCCAGGCTGCGGCCGCTGCTGCCGCGGCGCAGGTCGTCGTCGAGCAGGCCGGCCAGCTGCATGGTCAGCGTGGAGGCGCCGCGGGTGCGGCTGTTCCACAGATTGCCCCAGGCGGCGGCGGAAACGGCGCGCCAGTCCACGCCGCTGTGTTCGTAGAAGCGCTGGTCCTCGCTGTAGATCAGCGCGTTGCGCAGCGCGGGCGAGACGTCGGCGAGGCCGATCCACTGGCCGCGGCGCACCGTGGCATCGGTGCGCACCCGCTGCAGGAGCGCGCCGTCGCGGTCCAGCACCTGCACGTCGGAGGGGCGGAAGTCGCGGCGGACCTCGTCGAAGCGGGGCAGGGCCAGGGCGGCGGCGGGCAACAGGCACAAGGCGGTTGCCAGCAGCAAACGAAGGGGCGTGCCGAGCCGCCCCATGCGCGCGGATCCATCCACCATGTCATGCATGGACCCAGTATCTCAGCGTGGCAATGGATAGCTCAGTGCGGGCAGCCTTCCACCACCGCCGCGAAGCCCAGCACCCGCGCATCCTCGTAGCGCGGCGCCACCACCTGCAGGCCCACCGGCAGCCCGCGGACGGTGCCGGCGGGCACGGAGCAGGCCGGCACGCCGCAGTAGTTGAACAGCGGCGTGAAGGCCGCATGGCCGCGCGGGCCGGCCGGGCGCCCGCCGATGACCGGCGGACCGATCTGGTCCAGCGGCCAAGCGGTGACGGGGGCAGTGGGGCACAGCAGCAGGTCGTAGGCGCCGAAGAAGCCGGCCAGGGACTGCGCGATGCGTTCGCGCAGGCGCAGGGACCGCGCCACGTCGGCGGGCGTGATGCGGGCGCCGGTCTCGATCTGCGCGCCCAGCACCGGGTCGAGCTGCGCCGGGTCCGCGCGCCACTGCGCGCCGTAGAGCGCATGCAGGCCCGCATGCTGCAGGGCGATCAGCGGGTATTCGCGCACCTCGGCCGGCCAGGGCGGATCGGCGTCGGCGATCTGCCAGCCGGCGGCACGCAGGGCGTCGACGCGGGCCTGCAGCATGGCGAGCACGTCGTCGTCGATGGCGAAGTCGCAGCCCAGGCGCGGGCTCCAGGCGATGCGCAGGCCGGGGGGCGGCGGCTCGGGCACCGGCTGCGTGAGGCCGCTCGGGATCGGCACGCCCGCCGCGTCGCCGGCGTCGAAGGCGGCCAGCAGGTCGAAGGCCCAGGCACAGTCCGCCACGCCGCGTGCCAGCACGCCGATGACCGACAGCCCATAGTTGGGCTCGGCGAATCCCCAGGGATGCGGAACGAGCCCCGGGCTGGGCTTGAGCCCCACCAGCCCGCAATGCGCGGCCGGCCGCCGCACCGAGCCGCCGGCATCGGTGGCCAGCGCCAGCAGGCCGAGGCCGCTGGCGAGTGCCGACACCGCGCCGCCGGAGGAGCCGCCCGGCGTCAGCGCCGGATCGAGCGGATGGCGGGTCGCGCCGTAGAGGAGGTTGCTGGTCACGCCCTTGCAGGCGAATTCGGAGCAGTTGGTGATGCCCAGCATCACGCCACCGAGCGCCCGCAGGCGGGCCACGGCCCAGGCATCACGCGGGGCCACGAAATCCTTGAAGAGCAGCGAGCCCTGGGCGATGCGGTAGCCCTCGACCCAGAGGTTGTCCTTGACGGTGAAGGGCACGCCGGCCAGTGGCAGCGATTCGCCGGCGGCCAGGCGCCGGTCCACCGCCTGGGCCTCGGCCAGCACGCGGTCGGGGGCGAACTGGACGATGGCGTTCAGGCCGGGATTGAGGGCCTGCACGCGTGCGATGAAATGGCGGGCGACGTCGGCAGCGCGCCATTCGCGCCGCGCGACGCGGGCGGCGAGATC
>NZ_LDSL01000138.1 GCF_001476815.1 Pseudacidovorax intermedius
CGCCGCCCGGCCCAGGCGCCGAGCACGGCGGCCATGGCCAGGGCCAGCGTCTTGCCGCTGCAGGGGCCGGCATCCACGAGCCGGCCCTGGGTGATGGCCAGGGCCGCCTCCAGCTGGGCGGTGTCGGGCCGCAGGCCGGTGCTGCGGGCCGCGAGTTCGGCCACGGCCGCTGCGGCGGCAGGCCACGGTGCGCCCCGGCCGGCGCCGGCGGCCCGCGTGGTGGCGGCGCGCAGGGCGGCGCGGGCCCGCTCGGCGGCGGCGGCCAGGGCCGCATCGTCCAGGGCCTGCAGCGCCGGGGCGGCTGCGCAGGCGGCACGCAGCAGTTCGTCCAGCGCGGCGCGCTGGCGCCGGGCCATGAGCCGCCACCAGCCGGGCAGCGCGCTGCGGCCCGACCAGGGCGAGCGCAACTCCGGGGCGGCAGGCGTGCCGCCGTGGGCGGCTTCGGCGCCGGGCAGGATCACAGCGCGTACCTCTTCTGCAGCAGCTGCAGGAAGGCCTTGTGCATGCGGTCCCACAGCGGCCGGGCCGGCAGCACCAGGCGCAGCACGCCCGACATGCCCGCATAGGTGACGGCCTTGGCATCGGCGGGCACGGGCGCCCGCAGCTCGAAGAAGGATTCGGCCGCCAGCGTGCCGGTGCCGTCCTCGGGCCGCACCGGGACCTCGCCGCCGCCGGGCAGGCCGAGCGCGGCCGACGCCAGGCGCTCGCGCTGGTAGGGGATGACCTGCACCTGCCGCATGGCGATGCCGTCGCCGGCCTGGCCGGCCAGGCGCAGCTCGCCGCGGATGGCGGGCGTGGCGAACAGGTCGGAGGCATCGGCCTGCAGCAGCACGGCGCTGAAGCGGTATTCGCTGCCGTCCACCACCTCGCCGAGCAGCTGGCCGCGTTCGATCCAGGCGAGCCGGCGCTCGTGCAACTGGGGCGAGACCCACTCGCCGTCCCTCGGCGCGCGGATGGCCAGGCGCTCGCGCAGGCCGCGCAGCTCGGTCAGCTGGCGCTCCAGCGCGTCGATGTGGGCCTGCAGCGGCGCGGCATCGGCCGGCGCGCGCTGCAGCGACTGCAGCTGCAGGGTGCGCAGCTCGTCCAGCTGCAGGGCGGCGGTGTCGATGCCGAGGTCCAGGTCGGGGTTGCGCAGCTCGGCGATCAGCTCGCCGCGGTGCACCGTCTGGCCGTGGCGCACGTGCAGCGTCTGCAGCACGCCGGGCGACTCCACGAAGATCAGCGCCTGGCGGTGCGCCTCCAGCACGCCGGGCACGCGCACCGCATGCGGCAGCGGCACCCAGGCCACGAACACATAGCCCACCAGCACGAGGCCCGCCACCGCGCCCACCGCCCTGCCCCGCCGCCCGGCCACGGCCGGGCCCGCCAGGTAGCTCGCGAACTTGCGCCCGGGCAGCACGATGAGCGTGATGACGGTGGTGACCAGCAGCGCGACGCCGACGGCGAACCAGTGGTCGAGCGTGGCCAGCAGGATGGTGGCGCTCAGCAGCAGCCGGTAGGCGAAGCTGGCCCAGCCGTAGGCGGTGAACCAGGTGCGCTCGGTCGCGTCCACCGCCGGGCCCTGCGCCTGGCGGTTGCCCAGCAGCACGCGGTCGCACCAGGCCATGATCTGCTGCTGGCCCTTCTGGTACAGGTTGGGCATCTCCACCAGGTCGGCCATGACGTAGTAGGCATCGAAGCGCAGCAGCGGGTTGCCGTTGAACAGCACCGCCGAGATCGAGCCGACGAACATGATGTTGAAGGCCAGGCTGTTGAGCACGCCCTCCCCCGTGTTGGCCCACACCAGCGCCGCCAGGGCGGCGAAGAAGAGCTCGGTGGCCACGCCCGCCAGCCCCACGTAGGCGCGGCGCCACTTGCTGCCGAAGCCCCAGGTGGCGGTGGCGTCCACGTAGGGCAGCGGCGTGAAGATGAGGAACATCACGCCGAAGGTGTGCACCTGCCCGCCGTAGCGCTTGACGACGAAGGCGTGGGCCGTCTCGTGCAGCACCTTCAGCAGCGTCATGCCCAGGTAGAGCCAGGGCAGGTTGGACAGCGACAGCGCGCCGTCCGCATGCCGGCCCAGGCGCTCGGCATTGGCCACCGCCGCCCACACGCCCGCCAGCACGGCGACCAGCCACACGGCGCCGGCCGCACGCCCGGTGAAGGCCATGACCAGCGGCCGGATGCGGTCGAGCAGCCGGTTGGGGTTGAACAGCGGCACCCGCACGTACAGGAAGGACAGCAGCTTGCCCTGCAGCTCGCGGTCCTTCTGGCGGGTGCTGCGCTCGTAGATGGCGCGGCTGTCGGGCGTGCCGGCGCTCACCAGCATGTTGGAGATGTGCAGCTGCGACAGCAGGCGCACCACCTCGTCCTGCCCCGGGGCGGCCTCGCCGTGGGCCTGCACGTAGTCGCGCCAGACCTCGTCGACGGTGCGTTCGGTGTTCAGCGCGCGGACGAAGTCGTAGGCCTGCGGCGTGATGCGGAAGAACTTGTGGCCGTAGGCATCCTCCAGCACGAACCACAGCTGCCCGCGGTAGCGCTGGGCCTGCGCGCGCACCGCCGGCTGCAGCGCCACGCGCTGGTCGGCGATGCGGTACCAGGTATCACTGAAGGCGGCGCCGGGCATGGTGCTGTCGCTCGTTCGCTGCCGTCACCACCACAGCCACAGCCGCAGCTTGTCGACCAGGCGGTGGGTGAGGATCCAGGCGACGTTGCGCTCGCCGGCGTCGATGCGCACGGCGCCGCTCATGCCGGGGCGCCACCAGTCGGCGGCGGGCTGCTGCATCTCGGCGCGCAGCAGGAAATGGTTGCCTTCCTGCCCGCGCGTCTGGGCCACGGGAATGACGGAGGTGACCTTCAGCGGGATGCGCCGGTCGGGGTCGCTCACCAGCACGAATTCGCCCTTCGCCTGGGCGGGCAGCAGCGGCATGTCGCTCTCGGGCACGGTGGCGACGACGTACAGGCCTTCCACCCGCGCCACGCGGAAGAGCTTGTCGCCCTTCTTGACCGGGGCGCCCAGCAGGTCCTTGCGCTCGCCCTCGACCACCACGCCGTCGAAGGGCGCGCGCACCTCGGCCTGCGACAGCGCCTCGCGCACGCGGGCCAGCCGGGCCTGGGCCTGACGCTGGCGGGCGGTGGCCACTTCCATCTCGGCCCAGGCGCCGGCGGCGCGGGCCTTGTCGGCCTCGGCGCCGAAGCGGCCGGCCTCGGCGGCGGCATCGTTCTCCTGCTGGCGCAGCTCGCGGGTGTCGAGCGTGGCCAGCAGCTGGCCGGCCTGCACGCGGTCGCCGGCGCTGGCCTCGGCGGTGTCGACGCGGCCGTCGTAGCCGGCGGCCATGACGCGGGTGCTGTCGGTGGCGAGCTGGCCGGTGCCGTGCACGCGGTAGTCCCAGCTGGCGAAGGCGGCATAGAGCGCGAACAGGCCGACCGCCACGGCCGCCACCTTGGGCCAGACGTGGCGCGGGCCCAGCCAGCCGGCCAGCCAGGCGCTGGCGCCGTCGCGCAGGCGCAGGCCCCACCAGCGTTCGCGCAGCCGCATCTCGGCCAGGCGGGGCAGCAGCAGCGACAGCATGGCCTGCACGTCCTGCAGCACGGCATCGCCGGGCGCGCGGCCCTCGGCGCAGGCGAAGAGCACGGCGGCCTCGGCCGGCTCCTCGCCGCGGCGCGCGGCCATGGCGCAGACGTCGGGCAGGCGCAGGGCCTCGGCCAGCGGCGCCAGGGCGGGGGCCTCGGGGCTGCGCACCGGGCCGTCGTGGGCCAGGCTTTCGTCGAGCGCGGCTTCCACGCGCGCGACCAGGTCGGTGTCGGCCTCGAAGCGGTCCAGGTGGCTGATGGCGGCCAGGTGCACGCGGTCGTGCTCCACCCAGCCCAGCGCCACGTGCGCCGCGCCGCAGAGCGCGGCCAGGCCGTTGACCAGCACCAGCGCGGCAGCGCCGCTGCGCGACTCGCGCTGCACCTGCGCGGCCAGGGCCAGCAGCGCCGGCATGGCCGACGAGGCGGCGGGCAGCGACGGGGCGACCACGCTCACCGGGTAGGCCGTCGGCGCGGCGGCGGCCGGCGTTTCCGGCGGGGCGACGGCTGCCGCGGCCGCGGCCTCCGGCGGCTGCACCGCGGGCAGGTCCGCCACCAGCTGGGCGCGCAGGATGAGTTCGTTCAGGCTGGCGCGTTCGCGCTGCGGGATCTCGATGAGGGCGAACACGGCGCCCTCGCAGGCCTGGCGCACGGCCAGGTGGAACTGGCCGGCGCCCTCCACCGTGACCGGCATGAGCGCGAAGCCCTTGTCGGCGGCGCGCGCCGCCAGCGCCTGCAGGCTGGCATAGGCGGCGCTGTCGAGCAGATGGGGGGACGGGTCGGTGGCATCGCCGGCGCCGCCCAGCGAGCGCCATTCCGGGTCCAGGCCCGGGTGCTGTTCCGCCACCCACACGCGGCGCGCCCGGCACAGGTGCAGCAGGCCGGCGGCGTATTCGCTCCAGAAGCCCGGATCGACGCTGGAGCGCCGGCGCAGCGCCTGCAGCGCGCGCACCAGGCTCAGCGCGTCGGGCGCGCCGAGCGCCTGCGGTGCGTCGGCGGCACCCATCATCGGCCTCCTTCGGGCAGGTCCACGATGCCCTTGATGCCCGAGGGCACGGCGCCCTTGGGGTTGGCGAAGGCCAGCCGCACCTCGACCAGGCCGCTGGCGGGATCGATGACCGGCGCCACGTAGCTGACCTTGGCCCGGATCGGCGCGATGCCGGTCGTGGCGTCGAAGCGCACCGGCACCTCGGCGTCGCGCTTGAGCGGCAGGGCGGCGGCGGGCGGCAGGTTGAGCTTGAGGTAGCCGGTGTCGGCATCCACCAGCTGGATCAGCGCATCGCCGGGCTTGGCCCATTCGCCGACGTCGGTGTCCACGCGGGTGACGACGCCGGCCACGGGCGCCGTCAGGCGGCGCTGGTCGCGGTCCTGCTCGGCGGCGGTGAGTTCCATGCGCTCGCGCGTCTTCTGGGCCTGCAGCTGGGCCAGGCGGCCACGGGCGGTGACCAGCTCCAGCTCCAGCCGGGCCACTTCCTCGCGGCTGACGGCGCCGCGGGCATTGAGCAGCTTGCGGGTGTCTTCGTACAGCGGGGCCAGGGTGCGCACGCGCTCCTCGGTGGCGCGCAGCTCGGACATGTCGTCCAGCGTGACCTTGCGGCGCTGCACCTCGGTGGCCTGGATGCGTTCGTCCAGGTACAGCAGCGGCGCGCGGGCCTCGACCCGCTGGCCCACCACCACCGGCACGCGCGCCACGATGCCGGGCACGCCGACGCTCAGGATGAGGTCGTGCCGCGCATGGACCAGGCCGGTGAATTCGCGCGCCTGCGCGGCCGTGGCCTGCAGCAGGCCGGCGGCGGCCAGCAGCAGCGCCGCGGCCGGGACGCTGCGCCGCACGGCGGTCGCGCCGCGAAGGGATGTCATTGCCATGCGAGCTCCACGCCGTAGGCCGGCAGCAGCTGGCCGTCGGCCTGCTGGAACTGGGTCAGGGCCGTCCAGAGGCGGGCCTCGCCCTCGATCAGGCGCAGCTCGCTCTCGAGCTTCTCGGCCTCGCGCCGCAGCACGCGAGCGCGCGGCACCAGCTGGTCGCGCAGGCCGGTCTCGTCGGCGCGCAGCAGCTCGACGCGGCTTTTCAGGTCGGCCCGCAGCTGGTCGGCGTCGCGCTGGGCCAGCTGCAGGGTCAGCAGCCGGGCCTGCCAGTCGTTGCCGAAGCTCACGCGGGCGTTGCGCGCCTCCAGTTCGGCCTGCTGCAGCTTGAGCTGCTGGCCTTCGTACTGGGCATCGGGCCGCGTGGTGCCGCCCAGGGGCTGTTCGAAATAGAGGCCGACGTACCAGTCGGGGTAGCGGTTGTGCGGCACCGGCTGGGCCGCGGCGCGCGGATTGCGGCCCAGGCCGTGCGAGCCCCAGTTGGCCTGCAGGTCCAGCTGCGGCAGCGTCTGGTTGCGGGCGAAATCCAGGCGGTGCTGGTTCTGGCGCACCCGCAGGCTGGCGATCTGGTAGGCGGGCCACTGGTCCACCCGCGATTCCCAGGCCGTGGGCGACGACACCTCGGCCGAGGTGGCCATGGCGGCAGGCGCGGTGTCGAACAGCTTCCAGGCGCCATCGCCCGGCGGCAGGTCGAGGATGGTGCGGATGCGGCCCTCGGCCTCGGCGATCAGCTGGGCATTGCGCAGCAGCTCGCTCTCGCGCATGGACAGCAGGGCGCGGGCCTCGTCTTCCACGGTCATGGCGACGCGGCCGGCGCCGATGCGCTCGCGCGCGTCGTCCAGGGCCTCGCGGGCGTTCTCCAGCAGGCGCTGGCGCACCGGCTGGGAGCGGTAGGCACGCTGCAGCTGCCAGTAGACGACCAGGGCGTCGCTGCTCATCTTGAGCAGCTGCTGGCGCAGCGTCCACTGGCCGACTTCGCGCTCCAGCTCGGCCACGCGCAGGTCGGCCTCGACCGCATCGGTGCCCCGGCCCTTGAGCAGGGGCTGGCGCACCGTGACCACCAGCTGGGCGCTGGCCTCGCGGTCGTCGCCATCGTTGTAGAGCGAGGCGATCAGGTTGCTGCGCTTGAGCGAGCGCTGCACGCTGGTCGTGATCTCGGCGCCGGTGGCGGCGCGCATGCGCAGGCCGGTCTCGGCGGTGTTGACCATCTCGTCCAGCACGCTGGTGCGCGCCGACAGCGTGGCCAGCTGCTCCTCGGCCGTACGCTGGCGGTAGCGGCTCTCGTGCCGCACCGAGGTGAAGGACACCGGCTGGTAGAGGGTGGATTCGGCCACGAAGCCGCGGTCGGCGATGCGCGACTGCAGCCGGGCGTAGGCGATTTCGGCATTGCGGTCCACCGCCAGCTGCACGAAGCGCCGGGGCGTGAGCACGTCGGGCGCCGGCTCGCCCTGCGCCATGGCAGCGGGCAGGCCGGCGACGAGCAGCAGGACGGCGGCACCGACGCACCGCAAGGGCATGCCGGCCCGCGCCCACGGCAGCCGGGATGGCGGGGCGGCACCACCCGGTGCCCGGAAAAAGAAGGCCGGCCGCCTGTGCGCGCCTGGCTCCGAACGCCCTGCTGACGCGGGCACGCTTACAACCACCGGATGCTCCTGGGACAAGTCGGGTCGGGGGGACAGCGCCGGCAGCAAGCCGTGGTGCCGGCGAGGGAATGGATGGCGCGTGCCGCGGCCATGCGGCCGCCAGCTGCTCGGTGAGCCGCTTGCCTCGGCTCGTGGGCCACGCAGGCCGTCGATGAAGATGTGCACCCCTACCTAGTACATTTTGTTTCAGCGTTTAAACATTTGTCAACAAACGCCACTATTACTTGAGCTTCTCCTACAAATTTAGCAAGCCTTCGCCGACAGCGGTGTGTCAACAACCCTATGCCGCCCGGATCTAAAGGGTCGGAGGCGGCGACGGGACGACGAAAAAAAGCCGGCCACAGGGGCCGGCGTCTTCCACCGCGGACGGGCGGGCGGGTCGGGCGCCGCAGACCGGCGCCGCGCCATGGATGGCGTGCTTACTCGGGCTTGACGCCCGCGCTGCGCAGGCTGTCGCCCCAGCGCTGGGTCTCGCGCTGCACGAAGCTGCGCACTTCGGCCGGCGTCATGTTGCCGGCCGTCACGCCCTGTTCGGCGAAGCGGGTCTTGACCTCGGGGTTGGCCAGCACGGTGCGCAGTTCCTTCTGCATGCGTTCCTGCACGGCGGCGGGCGTGTTGTGCGGGGCCATGAGCGCGAACCAGGTCGTCATCTCGTAGCCCGGCACGCCGGCTTGGGCCAGGGGCGGCAGGTCGGGAAAGATCGGCGAGCGGGCGGCCGAGGTCACGGCCAGGGCGCGCACCTTGTTCGCCTTGATGTGGGGCGATGCCGAGGGGCTGGTCTCCAGCGCCATCTGGATGTTGCCGACCAGCAGGTCGGCCATCATGGGCGCGCCACCCTTGTAGGGCACGTGCGTGATGTCGGTCTTGGTGATGGCGCGGAACAGCTCGCCGGCCAGGTGCTCGGTGCTGCCGGGGCCGGCCGAGCCGTAGTTGAGCTTGCCCGGGTTGGCCTTGGCATAGGCGATCAGTTCCGGCACCGTCTTGGCCGGCACCGACGGATTGACGATCAGCACGTTGGGCGTGGTGCCGATCAGGCCGATGGGGTCGAAGTCGCGGCCGAAGTCGTAGGGCAGGCTCTTGTACAGCGCCGGCGCCACGGCATGGGCGATGGCGGCCATCAGGAAGGTGTTGCCGTCCGGCGTGGCGCGGGCGGCGATGCCGGCGCCCAGGGTGCCGCCGGCACCGGCGCGGTTGTCCACCACCACCGGCACGCCCAGCTGGGTCGAGAGCTTCTGGCCCACGATGCGCGCCAGGATGTCGTTGGTGCCGCCGGCCGCGAAGGGCACGATCAGGGTGATGGGCTTGGACGGCCAGTCGGCCGCCGCGGCGAGGCCGGCGGCGCCGGTTAGGGTGGAAAAGGCCAGGGCGCTCAGCGCGGCGCGGCGGGAGATGGATCGCATGGTCAGGACAGAGGTGGAGAAGACAGGAAGCGCCGGCGCGGTCGCGCGCGGCGCGGGCCGGGCCGCCGGGCACGGCGGCCGGCTGCAAGCGGCACCGCTCAGCGCGCGGCGGCGGCGCCCTTGGCCATCGGCACCAGGCCGGTCGAGCGGATGACCTCGGCGTTCTCGGGCGCGGCCAGGAAGCGCAGGAAGCGCGTGGCCTCCTCGCGGCGCGGGCTGCTGGCCACCACGGCGGCGGAGAACTCGGTCACGTACTGCACGTCGGCCGGCAGGTCGCCCACGATGTCGATGCCGTGCACCGGCAGCAGCTCGCTGCGCTGCTGGCAGCCGAAGTCGGCTTCCTTGGCGGCCAGGATCTCGCCCACCGGCGTGGCGGGGATCTTGCGGCCCTTGCCGCGCATCTGCTCGGCGATGCCGAGCTTGGGGATCATCTCGCGCTCGATGTACTCGCCGCTGGCGCTGTCGGACCAGGCCACCGAGCGGGCATTCAGCAGCGTCTGGCGCAGTGCGTCGACGGTGCCGATGTCGGGGCGCGGCGCGCCCTGCGGCACGGCGCAGGCGATGGTGGAGTCGGCCAGCACGACCTTGGAGCCCGGCACCAGCTGGCCGGTGGCCATCAGCTTGTCGAGCGCGTCGCCGACCATGATGACCACGTCGATGGGCTCCTTGCGGTCCAGGCGCTGAGGAATGGCGTTCTTGGTGGCGCCCATCGACGGGCCCCATTGCGAATCGACCGCGCGGTCGGGCTGCTTCTGCCACTCGGCCACGAGCTTCTTGTAGGCCGCGGCGAAGCCGCCCGAGGAGACGACGGTGAGGGGTTCGGCCATCGCCGAGCCGGCGGCGGCAAGAAGAAGGACGCAGCAAGCCAGCCGCTTGCGCAAGGCATTTGTCTCGATCATGTTGGTTTTGGTGTGAGGGGAACGGGCGGCATCGTCCGCGAGCGCTGCTGTTGCGACAAGTGCAATGTTCAATACACTTGTTGCGTGTCGCGCATCAATTTCGATCTGCAGCAGCTGCAGGCCTTCGTGGCGGTGGCCGACCGCGCCGGCTTTCGCGCCGCCGCGGAAGACCTGCACCTGTCGCCCGCCGCGCTCAGCCGCCGCATCGACCGGCTGGAGCAACTGCTCGGCGCCCGCCTGTTCGAGCGCACCACGCGCGCGGTGCAGCTGACCCGCGCCGGCGAGGCCTTCCTGCCCCGCGCCCGGCTGGCGCTGGACGACCTGGAGGCCGCGGTGCTGGGCATCCACGAGATTGCGGCGCGCCATGCGGGCCGGGTGTCGGTGGCCTGCATTCCCACCATCGCCACCACCCGCATGCCAGGCGCGATCGACGGCTTCAGCCGCCGCATGCCGCTGGTGAAGGTGCGGCTGATGGACGGCGGCATGGACGAGGTGGCCGCCGCCGTACGCACCGGCGAGGCCGACTTCGGCCTGGGCTTCAGCGGCGTCTCCGACCCCGGCCTGGCCTTCGAGCCGCTGGTGGAGGACCACTACGTGCTGGCCATCCGCCGCGACCATCCGCAGGCCCGCAAGCGCGCACCCACGCTGGCCCTGTTCGCGCAGGAACGCTGGCTGGCCGTGGCGCGCACCAGCGGCAACCGGCGGCTGCTCGACGCCGCGCTCGACGTCACCGGCCGGCCGCCCGTCGCCTGGCTGGAGGTGGGCCACGTGAGCACGCTGCTCGCCATGGTCGAGGCCGGCCTGGGCGTGGGCCTGGTGCCCGCGCTGGCCGTGCCGCAGCGCCACCCGGTGCTCAAGGGACTGCGGCTGGACGACGTGGGGCTGCGGCGCCACCTGGGCGTGCTGTCCCTGGCCGAGGGCCAGCTCACGCCGCTGGCACGGCGCTTCCTGGACCACCTGCGCCAGAGCTGGTAGGGGCGCGTGGTGGCGGCGCCGGGACACGGCCCCCGCCATCGACGGGCGTGGCCGAGGCCCTTGCGCCTACATGGCGCCGCGCGGCGCGACGACGAGCCGCGGCCATGGCTGCTTCAACCATGGCGCTTCAGGTCGCAGGCCCCGACGCCGGCACCGGCCCGTCGACACACCGAGCGACATCCCCCAACCCATTCCATCGAAGGAAACACCATGGCCCTGACCCAGAACGACGTGATCGACATCCTCAACGACCTGCTGGAGAACTCGCGCGACGGCGAGTACGGCTTCCGGCTGTGCGCCGAAGAAGTCGAAGGCACCAGCGCCCTGCGCACCACGTTCACCAACCGCGCCGCGGAATGCGCCGAGGCCGCCCGCGAACTCGAAGCCGCCATCGTTCGTCTGGGCGGCAAGCCGGCCGAGGGCGGCACCGCCTCCGGTGCCCTGCACCGCGGCTGGGTGCACGTGAAGGGCGCCGTCGGCGCCAACAGCGAGACCTCGATGCTCGAGGAATGCGAGCGCGGCGAGGACGCCGCCATCGCCCGCTACCGCAAGGCCCTGCAGCAGGAGCTGCCCGCCGACGTGCGCGCGCTGGTCGAGCGCCAGGCCCAGGGCGCGCAGAAGAACCACGACCAGATCAAGCGGCTGCGCGACCAGTCGCGCGCAACGAGCTGATCCGGTTGAAGGCGGCCCCCGCGGGCTGCCGCATTCTTCGATACGACGAGGCCCGCCGAGAGCGGGCCTTTTCGCGTTGGAGGGTCACGACCGTGCGCCGTGGCGGCGCCCTTCCCTGGCGCTCAGCGCGCGGCGCGAAGGAAGGCGGCGATGGGCGCCAGCTGCGCGGGCACGTTCAGCGCTGGCGCATGGCCGCAGCCCGGCACCTCCAGAACGGTCAGCCGCCCGGCGGCGCCCGGGCCGCGGTGGCGCATCGCCGCCACGGTGTCCGGCAACACCAGGTCGGATTCGGCGCCGCGCAGCAGCATGACGGGCGCTTCCACTGCGTCGTAATGCGGCCAGATCAGGTAGTCGTCCTCGTGCGCGGTGAACTGGCGCACCATGGCCGGGTCGTAGTGCGGCGTGACGCGGCCATCGGGCAGCCGCCGCGTGGAGGTCTCGGCCATGCGCCGCCATTGCGCATCGCTCAGCCAGCCGTAGGGCTTGTAGACGCTGCGCAGGAAGCCCTCCAGTTCGCTCACCGTGCCGAAGGCCGGCGGGTTGCCGGCATAGGCCTTGATGCGCTCGATGGCGGCTGCCGCCAGTTGGGGCGCGTTGTCGTTGAGCACCAGCGCGGCAATGCGCTGCTTCATGGCCGGCACCACCAGGCCCGAGGCGCACACCGTGCCGATGGCGCCGCCCATCGATGTGCCCACCCAATGCACCCGCGCCAGTCGGAGGTGCTCGCACAGCGCGTCCGCGATGCGCGCATAGAAGGCGAGCTGGTATTCCTCGTCCGGCACGGGGCTCCACTGGCTGAGGCCGCGGCCCAGCGTGTCGGGGCAGACCACGCGCCAGCCCTCGCCCACCAGGTGCTCCGCCAGTTCGTCCATGTCGCGGCCCGTGCGCGCCAGGCCGTGCCAGGCGATCACCGCGGGCGCGGCCGGGTCGCCCCAGTCCATCCAGTGGATCTCGCGACCGGCCAGCTGCGCATAGTGGGACGTGGGGTTGACGCTCATTTCGCGCTCCTGCTGCGCAGCTTGCCGACGATGCCGGTGGGGAAGTAGTAGACCGAGAGCACGAAGAGCACGCCCAGCCACAGCAGCCAGCGGTCCGGCGACAGCACGGCCGACAGCCAGGGCAGCCCGCTGGCCGCCTCGCTGCCCAGGCGCAGCAGATCCTGCAGGTAGCTCTGCGCCACCACGAAGAGCACCGCGCCGATGGCCGCGCCGTAGATCGTGCCCATGCCGCCGATCACCACGATCAGCAGCACGTCGACCATGATCTCGAAGCTGAGCGAAGTGTCCGGGCCGTTGTAGCGCAGCCAGATCGCCAGCATGGCACCGGCCAGCGTGGCGAACAGGGCAGACAGCACGGCCGACAGCGTGCGGAACACCACCACCCGGTAGCCGATGGCCTCGGCGCGGAACTCGTTCTCGCGGATGGCCTGCAGCACACGGCCGAAGGGCGAGTTGACGATGCGCAGCAGCGCCAGCACCAGCACCACGGCCAGCATGAATAGGAGGTAATAGCACAGCAGCCGGCCGTCGAGCGAGACGCCGAGGAAGGGTTCCTCGCTGAACTCGAAGCTGGGCGAGATGAGTTCCGGCAGCTTGAAGGTCAGCCCGTCTTCGCCACCGGTGAAGTCCGACAGCTGCGAGGCCAGGGTCTGGAAGGCCGAGGCCACCGCCAGCGTGATCATGGCGAAGAAGATGGCCCGCACCCGCAGCGAGAACAGGCCCACGGCCAGCGCCAGCACCAGCGAGACGGCCAGCGCGCACAGCACGCCGACGAGCACCGCGTCCCAGCCCGCGCCCATGCGCGTGGCGGCGATGGCCACGCCGTAGGCGCCGATGCCGAAGAACATGGTGTGGGCGAAGCTCACGATGCCGGTGTAGCCCAGCAGCAGGTCGAAGCTGGCCACCAGCACGATGAACACCAGGATCTTGGCCGCCACGTTGAGCGCCTTGACGCCCGGGAACAGGAAGGGCGCGAAGGCCAGGCCGAGCAGGACGGCCAGCAGCAGCACCGCCAGCAGCTTGCTGCGCGGCAGGTCGTTGGAGAGAAGGCGTCGAAGCATGATCGGTCCCCTTCCCTTTCAGCGACTGCCCGCCACGGGGTACACCCCCTGCGGCCGCCACAGGAGGATCGCCACCATCAGCGCGATGTTGGAGAACAGCGCCACCTTCGGCGCGACGAAGCCGGTGTAGTTGGCCATCAGTCCCACCAGCAGTGCGCCGATCAGCGCGCCGGTGGTCGACCCGAGGCCGCCGATGATGATGACGATGAAGATCAGCACGTTTACCTGCGCGCCCATCTGCGGGATCACGTTCTGCTGGTACAGGCCCCACATCACGCCACCCAGGCCGGCCAAGGCGCTGCCGGCCACGAAGATGCCGACGAAGAGCACGCGGATGCGGTAGCCGAGCGATTCGACCATTTCGCGGTCCTGCACGCCGGCGCGGATCAGCAGGCCGATCTTGGTGCGGGCCAGCGTCCAGGCCAGCAGGCCGAAGACCAGGGCGCCGACGATCACGGCCAGCACGCGGTACTTCTCCACCGCGGCGTCGCCCCATAGCCAGGAGCCGCGCAGGCCCTCGGGCAGCGGCAGCGGAATCTGTGCCGGGCCCCAGATCACTTTGATCAGCTCCTCGCCGATGATCATGCCGCCCATGGTGATGAGGATCTGCTTCAGATGCTGGCCGTACACCGGCCGCACGATGAAGCGCTCGAAGGCGAGGCCCACGGCGCCGGCCACCAGCATGGCGACCACCATGGCCGGCAGCACCGCCACCAGGTTGGTGAGGATGGAGGTGGACTGCGTCCAGTCGCCCATGGCGCCCAGCACGCTGGTGGCCACGAAGGCGCCCAGCGCGATGAACACGCCGTGGCCGAAGTTCAGCACGTCCATCAGCCCGAAGACCAGCGTGAGGCCCGAGGCGATGATGAACACGATCATGCCCATGGCCAGCCCCGCGATGGTGAGCGTGAGCCAGGTGGAGGGCGAGCCGACCAGCGGCAGGGCCACCAGCGCGAGCGCGGGCACCAGCAGCAGCGGCTTCCAGTCGATGTCTTTGGCGAGGGTCGTCATAGGGCCAGTCCCAGCAGGCGCTGCTGCAGTTGCGTGTCGGCCGAGAACTCGGCCATGCCGCCGGCGTGCACCACGCGGCCGTTGTCCATCACGGCCACGGTGTCGCCCAGGCGCTGGGCGAAGTGGATGTTCTGCTCCACCAGCAGGATGGTCACGCCGCTGGCCTTGAGCTCGGCGAAGGCGTCGATCATGTTGTTGATGATGGCCGGCGCCAGGCCCTTGCTGGGCTCGTCGATGATGAGCAGCTCGCGCGGCTCGACGATGGCGCGCGAGACGGCCAGCATCTGCTTCTGGCCGCCGGAGAGCTTGCCGGCCGGGTGGTTCCAGAACTTCTCCACCGCGGGGAAGAGCCGGAAGATCCACTTCAGCCGCGCTTCGTCCATGTCCTGCGCGCGGCGGGCGCCCCGCGCCGCCAGCAGCATGTTCTCCTTCACCGTGAGGTCCGCGAAGATGCCCATGGTCTCGGGCACGTAGGCGATGCCCAGGTCGGCGATCTGCGGCGTGGGCAGGTTGGCGATGCTCTTGCCACCAAACTGCACGCGGCCCTGCGCCACCTTCCACAGGCCCATGACGGTGCGCAGCGTGGTGGTCTTGCCGGCGCCGTTGCGGCCCAGCAGCATGGTGAGCTGGCCCTTGGGCACCACCAGGTCCACGCCGTGGAGGATGTGGTACGCGCCAATGTGGGTGTGCACGCCGTCGAGCGTGAGCAGTGCTTGCGTGGTCGTGCTCATGCGGCCTCCTTCGCCACGCCCAGGTAGGCTTCCTGCACGACCGGCGAGGCGATCACCTCGGCCGGCTCGCCATCGGCCACCAGCGTGCCGTTGTGCAGCACGATGATGCGGTCGGCCAGCTCGCGCACCACGTCCATCTTGTGCTCGACCAGCAGGATGGTCTTGGTCCTGTCCTGCTTGAGGCGGCGGATCAGGTCGAGGATGACCGGCGCCTCGGCCGCGTTCATGCCCGCGGTGGGCTCGTCGAACATGAAGACCTGCGGATCGAGGGCCATCAGCAGCGCGACTTCCAGCTTGCGCTGGTCGCCGTGCGGCAGGCTGGCCACCACGTCGTGCTCCCGGGCCTTGAGGTGGGTCTCGGCCAGCAGCGCATCGGCGCGCTCGGTGAGCGCGCGGTGGTCGCTCCAGATGCTCCAGAGGTTGAGGCCGCGCCGGTGCGGCCCCTCGTGCGCGGCCTGCACGGCCAGGCGCACGTTCTCCAGCACCGTGAGGTTGGGGAACAGGTTGGTCAGCTGGAAGGCGCGGCCCAGGCCGGCGCGCGTGCGGGCCGAGGCCGGCAGCGCCGACAGGTCGCGGCCATCGAGCAGCACCTTGCCCTCGGTGGCCCTGAGCTGGCCCGAGACCAGGTTGAAGTAGGTGGTCTTGCCCGCCCCGTTGGGGCCGACGATGGCCGTCAGCGTGCCCGGCGCGAAGCGGCAGCTGACGGCATTCACCGCCACGTGCCCGCCGAAGCGGATGGTGAGGTTCTGGGTTTCAAGCAATTGCGGAAGTCCTGGCGCGTTCAGTAGCAGGTGCCGACCTCGTAGTAGCCGGCGGCGGTCTTCTTCAGGGTGGTCTCGATGTAGATGTTCCACAGCCCCATGCCCTGGTTCGAGCCGTAGGCATAGGTGAAGCCGTAGAGCGCATAGGCCCGCGCGGCCACGGTGTGGCTGTAGTTGTCGGTGGTGGTGCACACGGGCGTCATGCCGGTGGTGCTGGCGGTGGCCGCGGCCGAGGCGGCGCCGCGTGCGCCGGCGGCGTTCACGGCGCGCACCGTCCAGTCGTAGCTGCTGCCAGCGACGAGGTCGGTGTCGGTGTAGCTGGTGGCGGTCAGTGGCGTGGCATTGCGCCGGCCGCCGTTGCGGTAGACCACGTAGCCCGCCGCACCCGGCACGGCGGACCAGGTGAGCTTCATGCTGCTGGCCGTGGCGGCCGAGGCCGTCAGGCCGCCCGGCGCCGCGAGCGGGGCCGTGGCAGTGCCGCCGGACAGGTGCCTGACCATGGCCTGGATGGCCGCCATCTGCGGGCCGGCCTTCTTCGCATAGTCCGGGCTGTCGTAGCCCCACCAGTCCCAGCAGCCGTTGGTGGCCGTGACGCCGGTCTGCGGATAGAGCACGACGATGTTGTTGGTGTCGGCCCAGCGGTTGTAGCCCGTGTTGCGCACGTACTGCTGGCCGATCTGCGCCGTGTTCTGCTTGCAGCCGTGCAGTGCCACGTGCAGCCGGCAGGTGGCGCTGCCGCTGGCGCAGGCCGCCGGCACATAGGCCCAGCCGGTCTGCGCCATGGCATGGCCGCCGACGAAGCTGCGCTGGTCGAACTCCACGAAGCTGCCGCCCAGCGTGCCCACGTTGCGCGGGTTGAGCGTGCCGTAGATCTGCTGCAGCAGCGCGCCGGCCAGGTCGAAGTTGCAGTCGTCGATGTAGGGGTCGCCCTTGACCGAGCAGGCACTGCCGTAGTCGTCGGTGACGAAGGCATGCTCGGCCGCCAGGTCCTTCTTGTAGGCGATGTTGGCCGCGGGCACGAAGGCGCCGTAGTAGCTGCGCAGGTCGTCCATCACAGCGGTCTTGACCACGCTGTCGAGCGTGCCGGAGAACAGGTAGAGCCGGCTGGCCGACAGGTTGGACACCGGGTCGATGGCGCCGCTCGCGGCCCAGTTGTTGGTGGTGGTCACCAGGCTGCTGACCGGGATGCTGGTGTCGTGCGCCATGCAGCGGCCGGTGGCGTAGACCACCGAGCCTTCCGCACAGTAGTACGGCCCGCCCGCCACCACGCCCGCCCCCTTCTTGAAGGTGGCCGAATAGGCGACGTGCAGCTGCACGGCCATGTAGCCGCCCGAGGACACGCCCGACACGCTGACCTGCGCCGGGTCGATGTTCAGCTCCGGCAGCGGCACCGCCGCCGCTGCGCCGGCCAGCAGCCAGGCCGAAACGAGCACACCGGCGGCGCGCCTGAGCGGCGCGGTGAACTTCTGCATGGTGCGTCTCCCGAGAAAAGGTGAGCGGTCGTAGATCTAGGCGGGGACACCCACGGAACCGGCTCTGCCGGGCCGTGGGGTGTGCCCCCTTCGAGGATCAGAAGGGGGAGCCGCGCAGCGGCATGGGGGATGCAAGCGCGTCAGCGCTTGTTCCTTACCGGGATGTCCATTTCGGAGGGCTTGATCTCGTGCACCAGCTCCGGCACGCCCCAGGCGAAGGCCGGGTCCACCTTGATCTTGAAGTGGTACATGCTCTGCAGCGCCTGGTGGTCTTCCTTGCGGAAGGTCATCGTGCCCTTGGGCGTGTCGAAGCTCATGCCTTCCATGGTGCTGATGAGCTTGTTGGTGCTGGTGTCGCCGCCCGTCTTCTTGAGCGCGGTGACGATGGCCATCGCCGCCGAGAAGCCGCCGGCGGTGAAGAAGTCCGGCGGGCTCTTGAATTCCTTGTAGTGCATGGACACCAGCGCCTCGTTCACCGGGTTCTTCGGAATGCCGAAGTAGTAGTAGGTGGCGCCTTCCATGCCGGGGAAGTTCTTGTAGCTGGCCATGGCCGGCAGGATGTTGCCGCCGGTGGCGATCTCGATGCCGTAGCGCTTGAGGTCCAGGTCGGCGATCTTGAAGGGATTGCCGGCGCCGGCCCACACGATCCAGATCACCTTGCGGCCGGGCTGGTCCTTGAGCTTGTCGATCAAACGCTGCGCACCGGCGGTGAAGTCGGTGGTGTTCTGCGGCAGGTATTCCTCATGGACGATCTTGGCCTTCTTCACCGCGTCCTTGAAGGCCTTCACGCCGTCGCGGCCGAAGGCATAGTCCTGGGCCAGCGTGGCGATGGTGGTGCCGGGCTTGTCGAGCGCCACGGCGTTGCTGATCGCGTCCTGGCTGGAGTTGCGGCCGGTGCGGAAGATGTACTTGTTCCACTTGTCGCCGGTGATCGAGTCGGCCACGGCGGGCTCGACGACCAGCAGCTTCTTGTATTCCTCCGCCACGGGCAGCATGGCCAGGGCCACGCCCGACGAGGTGGGGCCGACGGCCAGCGCGGCCTTGTCGTCGGAATAGGCGGCGGCCAGCTGCGACTTGCCCAGGTCAGGCTTGCCCTGGTCGTCCTTCTCGATCACGACGATCTTCTTGCCGTTGACCATCATGGTGCCGCCAGTGGCGTAGTCCAGGCCCATCATCAGGCCGGTCTGGGTCTGCTTGCCGTAGGCCTCCAGCGGGCCGGTCTTGCTGTAAACGTGGGCGATGCGGATCTCGTTGGACTGGGCCCAGGCCGAAGCAGTGGCGGTGGCACAGACGGCGAGCGCGGCCAGGGCGGCAAGGTGGCGACGGTTCATGCGTTGTCTCCTGAAATAGGTGACTGAACATCGCACAGTTCGTGCCAACGGCTAAGCCGTTGATCGGCAACGAATCTTCATCCGAAAGCAACGTCGATTGGCTGATTTCAGAACAGTGGCGATGCCTGAAATTCAGCCACTTGTTCAGTTTTCAGGCAGGGCTTTCCCGAGGGCCTGACGCTCGACGATCCATTGCGTGAACTGGCGCTCGGCCTGCTGGCGGAACTGGTTGCGCGCATGGTTGCAGGCCGCATGCGCCAGCCGCCGGTGCTTCGAAGAGCGGACGCCGCCGAAGGTCGAATCGACGAGATGTTCGATGGTGGCCGATTCCGGCCGTCCCGCGGGTTCGTCGAAGTCCATCGGCAAGCCGCACCAGTGGCAGTTGGGCCCGAAGGTGGAACGCAGTGCCTTGACGCTCATGGGTTTCCCATGCGCTCGTACAGCGTCGCGCGCGAAATGCCCAGCAGCCGCGCGGTCGCCAGCTTGTTGCCGCCGGTGGACGCCAGCGCGGCGGCGATCGCCTTGCGCTCGAGCTCGGCCACCTGCTGCGACAGCGGGCGCAGCAGCAGCGCCGCCTGCGCGTCGGCATCGTGGCTGGGCTGCAGGGTGGCCGGCCGCTCGATCTGGTCCAGCCCCGCTTCGCGCAGGATGCGCTCGAGCTGCATCGCATCGATGCGCTGCGAGTCGCTGCGCATCGTGACCTGCTCCAGCACGTTGCGCAGCTCGCGGATGTTGCCGCGCCAGTGCTGGCCTGCCAGCAGGGCCAGGGCGTCGGGCAGCAGTTCGGGCGGCGCATCGCCGGTGCGCTGGGCCACCTCGTCGCCCAGGGCCTCCACCAGCGCCGGGATGTCGCCGCGCCGCGCGCGCAGCGGCGGCACGCGGATGGGCAGCACGTTGAGGCGGTAGTACAGGTCTTCGCGAAAGCGGCCCTGCGCCACCAGCGCCGGCAGGTCGCGCGAGGTGGCGGCGATCACCCGCGCATCGAAGGCCACCAGCTTGTTGGAGCCCAGCGGCTCGATCTCGCCCTCCTGCAGGGCGCGCAGCAGCTTGGCCTGCAGCGAAAGCGGCATGTCGCCGATCTCGTCCAGGAACAGCGTGCCGCCGTCGGCGAACTTGAACTTGCCCTCGCGCCCGCGCCGGTCCGCGCCGGTGAAGGCGCCGGGCGCGAAACCGAAGAACTCGGCCTCCAGCAGCGTGTCGGGCACGGCCGCGATGTTGACGCTGACGAAGGGCCCGGCCGCGCGCGCCGAGGCGCCGTGGATGGCATGGGCCAGCAGCTCCTTGCCGGTGCCCGTTTCGCCCAGCAGCAGCACCGGGCTGGTGGACTGGGCCGCGCGCCGCGCATGGCGCTTGACCTCCACCGCCGCCGGGCTGCTGCCGATGAAGCTGGCGAAGCTGTACTTGGCCTGGCGCGGCAGCCCGCCTTCCAGGCCGTTGCGCGCCGCCCGGCTGGCCTGGCTGGCCAGCTCGCGCCGGGCCTCGTCCAGGTCGCGCTGCAGCAGCGCGAACTTGGCCACCAGCGGCTGCAGCGTGGTCTGCGGATGGTCGAAGAGCACGATGCCGATGGCGCCGATGACGGGGCCGGTGCCGTCGTCGTGCTCCTCGCGCAGCGGCAGGCGGCTCACGACGAAGGTGCCGGCCTTGTTGGTGAGCAGGTCCACCAGCACCGGCTCGCCGGTCTCCAGCACGCGGCGCATCTGGGTGTTGGGGATCACCTCTTCCACCATGTGGCCGACGAACTGGTCCACGCCGTCGAAGCCCAGCGCCGGCAGGAAGCGGCGGTAGCCCTCGTTGACCCAGACGATGCGCCCGCTGCGGTCGATCAGGAACATGCCCTGGCTGATGCTGGAGAACAGCTGGAACATCGAGCGCGCCGCCAGCGCCAGGATGCCCTGGGCGTCCTGCGGCAGCGTGGGGTCGGTAGGGGCGGCAGACATGGCGCGCGATCGTAGCGTTGGGGTCGATGCCATCAGGCCTAGTCGCTGCCCGCATCCTTGAGCTCGGCGAACTTGGCCGCCATGGTCGGGTTGCCGCGCGTGAGCTTCTTGATCGTCAGGTCCTCGGCCTTGTCGTTGGCCAGGCGCAGGTTGTTGGCCGACTTGTAGAGCGCGTCCTTGGTCTTCTCCAGGTCCTTGATCGCCTCGTCGATGCGCTTGACGGCCTCCTCGAAGCCATCGGAGGCCAGCCGCCAGTTGCGGCCGAAGGCGGTCTTGAAGTCGTCCAGCTGCGTCTCGAAGCGGGTGATGTCCAGGTTCTGCGCCTTGACCAGCGCCAGCTCCGTCTTGTAGCCCAGCGCCTTGGTGGCCGCATTGCGCAGCAGCGTCACGATGGGGATGAAGAACTGCGGCCGCACCACGTACATCTTGGGATAGCGATGGAACACGTCGACGATGCCGGTGTTGTAGAGCTCGCTCTCGGGCTCCAGCAGCGAGACCAGCACCGCGTATTCGCAGCCCTTCTCGGTGCGGTCCTTGTCCAGCTCGCGGAAGAAGTCCTCGTTCTTCTTGCGCGTGGCGGTGGCGTCGCTCTCGTTCTTCATCTCGAACATGATGGAGACGATCTCGGTGCCGTCCTCGTCCAGGTCGCGGAAGATGTAGTCGCCCTTGCTGCCGCTGCGCGCATCGTTGTCCTTCTCGAAATAGGCGCGCGGGAAGGCGGTGGCGCGGATGCGGTTGAACTCGGTCTCGCAGTGCTGCTCCAGCGTCTCGCCCACCATCTTGGTCGACAGGCGCGCCTTCATGTCGCGCAGGCGTTCGATGGCGTCGTCGCGGTCGCGGATCTGCGTCTCGTACTTGTCCCTGAGCATCTGCTCGGCCACCTGCTTCTCCAGCGCGACACGCTCCAGGTTGTTGCGCAGGGCGTCGCGCTCCTTCTCGACCACGCCCACGGCCTGCGTGACGGCCAGCTGCTGGGCCATGCCGCCGGCGTCGAGGCGGGACTTGAGGGCCTGGATCTCGGCATCCTTCGCCGCCGCCGCCTTCTGCACTTCGCTCGCCAGCCGCGCCTCGGCCAGGCGGGCCGCGGACTCGCGCTCCTGCCGGGCCTGCGCCAGTTCGTGGGCCAGCTGGTCGCGTTCGCGCTCGATGCCGCCCAGCGCCTCGCTCACCGCCAGCCGGCGCGCGACCTCGCCGGCGTCGAGCCGCGCCTTGAGTTCGAGGATTTCGGCCTCCTTCGCCGCCGCCTTCCGCTCCAGCTCGCCGGCCAGCTGGGCGCGCGCCAGCTCGACCGCGTTGCGCTTGTCCTGCTCGGCCAGTTCCAGCCGCTCGTGCAGCTGGCGGTCGAAATCGCCGTCGCGCACCTGCTTGAGGATGTCCGCGTAGCCGGACTCGTCGATCTTGAAGGCCTTCCCGCAGTGGGGGCAGAGGATGTCTTGCATGCGCACGATCCTAGCGCGGCGTCGGACAAAGGCGCGAGCGTGGCGCCGACTTTAATCATTCGTTTGATCTTCGTGCTCTAATCGGCCCCCGCATGACCACCGCCTCGCCC
This sequence comes from Pseudacidovorax intermedius, assembly GCF_001476815.1. Classification (GTDB taxonomy): domain Bacteria; phylum Pseudomonadota; class Gammaproteobacteria; order Burkholderiales; family Burkholderiaceae_C; genus Xenophilus; species Xenophilus intermedius_A. The sequence goes on from NZ_LDSL01000138.1 coordinate 21,853, forward strand.
AAGCCGGCCCGGGGCGACGGGGCCGAGGCCCGCCAGCGCCTGCTGCTGGCGGCCCTCGCCCTGTTCGCCGACCAGGGCTTCGCCAAGACCTCCACCCGCGCCATCGCCGCCGCCGCCGACATGAACATCGGCGCCATCAGCTATTACTTCGGCGACAAGGCCGGGCTGTATGCCGCCTGCTTCACCGAGCCCCTGGGCGGCACGGCCGAAGAGACCACGGCCCTGTGGTCCGCCCCCGGCCTGTCGCTCGGCGAGGCGCTGGCCGTGTTCATGACGGCATACCTGGCGCCCCTCAAGCTGGGCGAGCCGGTGCGCCAGTGCATGCGCCTGCACCTGCGCGAGATGCTGGAGCCCAGCAGCCAGTGGGCCACCGAAGTCGAGCGCGACATCAAGGCGCCGCACCAGGCCATGGTGCGCCTGCTGGCCCGCCACCTGGGCGCGCGGGTGGACGACGACATCCACCGCCTGGCCTTCGCCGTCATCGGCCTGGCCATGCAGCCCTACGTGACGCGCGACTTCATCGACGCGATCCGCCCCGGCCTGCTGCGCGGCCCCCGCGCCGTGGACCAGTGGGCCGAACGGCTGGCCGGCATGGCCCAGGCCCTGGTGGGCGCCGAACGCAGCCGCCGCGCGGCCACCGTTTCCGAGGAAGCTTCGACATGAGACCGACCCTTCGCGTCCCCAGCCCCGTGCCCACACGGCTGCTGGCCGCGCTGCCTCTGGTGCTGGCCCTGGCGGCCTGCGGCGTCACCCGTCCGCCCGCGGCCGTGCAGACCCCCGTGCCCGCCCGCTGGACCAGCCCCGTGCCTGCCGACGCCCTGCCCCACCACGGCTCCGCCGCCGATCTCGCCCAATGGTGGCGCGCTGGCGGCGACCCTCTGCTGGCCGAACTGATCGAGGCGGCCCAGGCTGCCAGCCCCAACGTGGCCAGCGCGGCCGCGCGCGTGACCGAGGCCCGCGGCGCCCGCACCCAGGCCGGCGCCGCCCTGGCGCCGCGGCTGGACGGCAACCTGTCGGCCACCCGCAGCGCCTCGCCCTTGAGTGGCGCCGCGCCGACCACGGGGACCACCACGACGACCAGCGGCACGAGCGTGCCGCCCGCCACCATCCTGCAGGCCACGCTGCAGCCCAGCTGGGAGATCGACCTCTTCGGCGGCCTGCGCGCCAGCCGCGATGCCGCCGATGCCCGCCTGGCGGCCGGCGAGGCCCGCTGGCACGACGCCCGCATCGCCGTGGCGGCCGAGACGGCCAATGCCTACTTCGCCGAGCGCGCCTGCGCCCGCCAGCTCACCGTGGCCGAGGCCGACACCCGCTCGCGCGCCGAGACGGCCCGGCTCACCGGCCTGTCGGCCGACGCCGGCTTCACCGCGCCGGCCGATGCCGCCCTGGCCCGGGCCAGCGCGGCCGATGCCTCGGCCCGGCTCACGCAGCAAGGTGCGCAGTGCCGCATCCTGCGCCACGGCCTGGTGGCCCTGACCGGTCTCCCGGCCGAGGAACTGGCGCTGCGGCTCGACGCCCAGTCCACCACGCCCGCCCTGCCCGCGCCACCGATGGTGGAGGCGGTGCCCGCCCAGGCCCTGGCGCAGCGGCCCGACGTGTTCGCAGCCGAACGTGCCGTGGCCGCCGCCAGCGGCGAGGCCGGCGCCGCCCAGGCCCAGCGCTATCCGCGCCTGACGCTCAGCGGCAACGTCGGCCGGCTGCAGCTGCGCACGCAGGGCTTCCGCGCCTCGCTCGACACCTGGAGCGTGGGCCCGGTGGCGCTGGCGGTGCCCTTGTTCGACGGCGGCGTGTCGGCCGCCAATGCCGAGTCGGCCCGCGCCCGTTACGACGAGGCCGTGGTGCAGTACCGCGCCAGCGTGCGGCAGGCCGTGCGCGAGGTGGAAGAGGCGCTGACCAACCTCGACAGCACCCGCCAGCGCGCCGCCGATGCCGACACCGCCGTGCGCGGCTACCAGGCCAACTTCGACGCCGCGCAGTCGCGCTACCAGACCGGGCTGGCCAGCCTGTTCGAACTGGAGGATGCGCGCCGCACCCTGTTCGCCGCGCAGACCGCGCGCGTGGCGCTGCAGCGCGAAAGCAGCGAAGCCTGGGTCGCGCTCTACCGCGCGGTGGGCGGCGGCTGGCAACGGCCCGGCGTCGACGCGGCATCGGCATCCGCCAGCACGGCCGACGCATCGCGCACGGGCCCCGCCGCACCGACCGCGACCGCAAGCGCCACCACCGCCCCTGCCGCGTCCGTCGACCGGACCGCGCCACGCCCCTGAATCCCGCACCGCGCACGGAACCCTCGCCATGCAACGCTCCCGCCGCCCGCTCTTTCTCGTCATCCTCGTCGTGGCCGTCCTGGCCGTGGCCGCCTTCTTCCTGCTGCGCGGCAAGCCCGCCGACGGCGAGGCGAAGAAGGCCGACCAACCCGCCGCCACCGCCCGCCCCGCCCTCACCGTCACCGTCGTGCAGCCGCAGCCGGCCGAGCTGGTGGCCGGCCTGCCGGCCAACGGCAACATCGCCGCCTGGCAGGAGGCCGTCATCGGCTCCGAATCGGCCGGCCTGCGCCTGGCCGACGTGCGGGTGAACGTGGGCGACGTGGTCAGGAAGGGCCAGGTGCTGGCCACCTTCTCGGGCGACACGGTGAAGGCCGAGGTGGCCCAGGCCCGCGCCAGCCTGGCCGAGGCCGAGGCCGCCGCCGCCGACGCCGCCGCCAATGCCGATCGCGCCCGCACGCTGTCGGCCACCGGCGCGCTGAGCCAGGCGCAGATCAACCAGTACCTCACCACCGGCCAGACCGCCAAGGCCCGGGTCGAGGCCGCCCGCGCCGCGCTGCAGGCGCAGCAGGTGCGCCAGCGCAACACGCAGGTGCTGGCGCCGGACGACGGCGTCATCTCCTCGCGCACCGCCACCGTGGGCGCGGTGGTGGGCTCGGGCGCCGAGCTGTTCCGCGTGGTGCGCCGCGGCCGGCTCGAATGGCGGGCCGAGGTCGCCTCCAACGAGCTGCCCAAGGTGCGCGTGGGCCAGAAGGCGCGTGTGACGGCCGCGAGCGGCGTCACCGTGGAAGGCACGGTGCGCGCCCTGGCGCCCACGGTCGATCCGCAGACGCGCAATGCGCTGGTCTACGTGGACCTGCCGGCCAACGGCGACGTGCGCGCCGGCATGTATGCGCGCGGCGAATTCATGCTCGGCCGCATCGAGCAGCTCACCGTGCCGCAGTCGGCCGTGGTGGTGCGCGACGGCTTCGCCAGCGTCTTCGAGGTGGGCGCCGACGGCAAGGTGGCCATGCGCCGCGTGACCGCCGGCCAGCGCGCGGGCGACCGCATCGCCATCGCCGAGGGCGTGACGCCGCAGATGAAGCTGGTCGAGCGCGGTGCCGCCTTCCTCAACGACGGCGACGTGGTGCAGGTGCAGGGCCAGCCTGCGTCGGCGGCGGCCGCGCCGGCGCCCAAGCAGTGACGCAGGAGCCAAGCGCATGAACCTTTCCGCCTGGTCGATCCGCAACCCCATTCCGGCGGCGATGCTCTTCGTCCTGCTGACGCTGGCAGGGCTGCTGTCCTTCAAGTCCATGAAGGTGCAGAACTTCCCGGACATGGACCTGCCGGTGGTGGTCGTCACCGCCGCCCTGCCCGGCGCCGCGCCGGGGCAGCTCGAAAGCGACGTGGCGCGCAAGATCGAGAACGCCATCGCCACCATCCAGGGCGTCAAGCACATCACGTCCACGCTGGTCGATGGGCAGGCCACCATCGCCACCGAGTTCGAGCTGGAGAAGCCCGTGCAGGAGGCCGTGGACGACGTGCGCTCGGCCGTGAGCCGCGTGCGCGCCGACCTGCCGGCCGACCTGCGCGACCCCATCGTGGCCAAGCTGGAGCTGTCCTCGCAGCCGGTGCAGGCCTATGCCATCGCCTCCGACAACTGGGACGACGAGCAGCTGTCGTGGTTCGTCGACGACGTGCTGTCGCGCCGCATGCTGGCGGTGCCGGGCGTGGGCGCCATCACTCGCGTGGGTGGCGTGACGCGCGAGGTGCGCGTCGCGCTCGATCCGGCGCGCATGCAGTCGCTGGGCATCACGGCCGCGGCGGTCTCGCGCACGCTGCGCCAGGTGCAGATGGAGAGCGCCGGCGGCCGGGCCGAACTGGGCGGCGCCGAGCAGCCGCTGCGCACCCTGGCCACCGCCAAGACGGCGGCCGAAGTGGCGGCCATGCAGATCCCGCTGGGCAACGGCCGCCATGCGCGCGTGGACGAGGTGGCCACCGTCACCGACACCACGGCCGAGCCGCGCGCCATGGCCCTGCTGGACGGCAAGCCGGTGATCGGCTTCGAGATCTCGCGCAGCCGCGGCGCCAGCGAGGTGGAGGTGGGCGACGGCGTGGAGAAGGCGCTGGACAAGCTCAAGGCCGACTACCCGCACCTCAGGCTGCAGCGCACCTTCGACTTCGTGGACATCGCCCGCGGCGAGTACGACAGCTCCATGCGCCTGCTCTATGAAGGCGCGCTGCTGGCGGTGGTGGTGGTGTGGCTCTTTCTGCGCGACTGGCGGGCGACCATCGTCTCGGCGGTGGCGCTGCCGCTGTCGGTCATCCCGGCCTTCATCGGCATGTACCTGCTGGGCTTTTCCATCAACATCATCACGCTGCTGGCGCTGTCGCTGGTGGTGGGCATATTGGTGGACGACGCCATCGTGGAGGTGGAGAACATCGTGCGCCACCTGCGCATGGGCAAGTCGCCCTACCAGGCGGCCATGGAGGCGGCCGACGAGATCGGCCTGGCGGTGATCGCCACCACCTTCACGCTGATCGCGGTGTTTCTACCGACGGCTTTCATGAGCGGCATTCCGGGCCGCTTCTTCAAGCAGTTCGGCTGGACGGCGGCGCTGGCGGTGTTCGCGTCTCTGGTGGTGGCGCGGCTGCTCACGCCCATGATGGCGGCCTACATCCTCAAGCCGCTGGTGGGCCACGACAAGGAGCCCGGCTGGATGCGCAGCTACATGCGCGCCTCGGCCTGGTGCCTGCGCCATCGCGGGCTCACGCTGCTGGGTGCGCTGGTGTTCTTCGTCGGCTCGCTGGCGCTGATTCCGCTGCTGCCCTCGGGCTTCATCCCGCCGGACAACAACGTGCAGACCCAGGTGACGCTGGAGCTGCCGCCCGGCAGCAAGCTGGCCGACACGCGCCGCGCGGTCGAGGCCGCCAGCGAGCGCATCCGCAAGGTGGGCCACATCGAGAGCATCTACGTCGCCATCGGCGGCGGCGCGGCGGGCGCCGACCCCATGGCCGGCGGCGCCGGCAGCGATCCGCGCAAGGCCACCCTGACGCTGCGCCTGGCGCCGCGCGGCGAGCGGCCGGTCAAGCAGGTGATCGAGCGCGAACTGCGCCAGGTCATGGCCGAGGTGCCGGGCGTGCGCGTCAAGGTGGGCCTGGGCGGCTCCAACGACAAGTACATCCTGGCGCTGTCCAGCGAGGACCCGCAGGCGCTGGCCACCGCGTCGCGCGACGTGGAGCGCGACCTGCGCACCATCCCCGGCGTGGGCAACGTGAGCTCCAACGCCAGCCTGGTGCGGCCCGAGATCGCGGTGCGCCCCGACTTTGCCCGCGCCGCCGACCTGGGCGTGACCAGCAGCGACATTGCCGAGACGCTGCGCGTGGCCACGGTGGGCGACTACGAGCAGTACCTGCCCAAGCTCAATCTGGCGCAGCGGCAGGTGCCGATCGTGGTGCGGCTGGCCGACAGTGCGCGCGAGAACCTGTCGACGCTGGAGCGCCTGACCGTCCCCGGCACGCGCGGCCCGGTGCGCCTGGGCGAAGTCGCCACGCTGGAGCCCGCGGGCGGCCCGGCCGTCATCAGCCGCTACGACCGCGCGCGCAACGTCAACTTCGAGATCGAGCTGGGCGAGCGCGGCCTGGGCGAGGTGGCCGAGGCCATCCGCGAACTGCCGGCCATCCGGAACCTGCCGCCCAATGTGCGCACCATCGACGTCGGCGACGCCGAGATGATGGGCGAGCTGTTCAGCAGCTTCGGTCTGGCCATGCTGACCGGCGTGCTGTGCATCTACATCGTGCTGGTGCTGCTGTTCAAGGACTTCCTGCAGCCGGCCACCATCCTGGCGGCCCTGCCGCTGTCGCTGGGCGGCGCCTTCGTGGCGTTGCTGCTGGCGGGCAAGAGCTTCTCGATGCCCTCGCTGATCGGGCTGGTGATGCTGATGGGCATCGCGACGAAGAACTCGATCCTGCTGGTGGAGTACGCCATCGTGGCCCGGCGCGGGCACGACGGCAGCGACGGCCGGCCGGCCGCGGCGCCGATGAGCCGCTGGGACGCGCTGCTCGACGCCTGCCACAAGCGGGCCCGGCCGATCATCATGACCACGCTCGCCATGGGCGCCGGCATGATGCCCATCGCCCTGGCCTGGGGCGAGGCGGACATGAGCTTCCGCTCGCCGATGGCGGTGGCGGTGATCGGCGGGCTGGTCACGTCCACCATCCTGAGCCTGCTGGTGATCCCGGCCACCTTCACCTACGTGGACGACCTGGAGCAGTGGCTCAAGCGGCTGTTCCGGCGCGGCCGGCCGGCCTCGGCGGACGACACCGCCGAAGGCCGCGACCATCCGGCGGCTACAGCACGTCCACCGGAATCTTGAGGTAGCGCACGCCGTTGGCCTCGGCCGGCGGCAGGGCTCCGGCGCGGATGTTGACCTGGATGGCCGGCAGGATCAGCACCGGCATGGTCAGCGTGGCATCGCGCGCCTGCCGCATGGCGACGAAGCCGGCCTCGTCCACGCCGTCGTGCAGGTGGATGTTGGCGCGGCGCTGCTCGGCCACCGTGGTTTCCCAGGCCGGCGCACGGCCCTCGGGCGGGTAGTCGTGGCACAGGAAGAGGCGCGTGGCCGGCGGCAGCGCCAGCAGCCGCGCCACCGAGCGGTAGAGCTGGTGCGCATCGCCGCCGGGAAAGTCGCAGCGCGCGCTGCCCACGTCGGGCATGAAAAGCGTGTCGCCCACGAAGGCCAGCTGCGCCGTGCCGGCCTCGTCCTCCACCACATAGGCCATGTCGGCCGGCGTGTGGCCGGGCACGTGCATGGCGCGCAGCCGCAGCGCGCCGACATGGAAGACCTCGTCGGGCTCGAACAGATGGCCGAACTGCGAGCCGTCGAGCGCGAAGCCCGGCTCCAGGTTGAACACCTTGTTGAACACGCCCTGCACCGTGCGGATGGCCGAGCCGATGGCGATGGTGCCGCCCAGCGCCTTCTGCAGGTAGGGCGCGGCCGAGAGGTGGTCGGCATGCGCATGCGTCTCCAGCAGCCACTGCACCGTGAGGCCATGGGCGCGGACGAAGTCGATGAGCCGGTCGGCCGAGTGCGTGGCCGTGCGGCCGGACTTGGGGTCGTAGTCCAGCACCGAATCGACGATGGCGCAGGCCCCACCCTCGCGCTCGAAGAGCACATGGCTGATGGTGAAGGTGGCCGGGTCGAAGAAAGGCTGGACCCGGGCGGCGACAGGCTCGTCGGTCATCGGTGGCTCCTGGAAAGCAAGAGATGCGGAAAGGACTGGACAACAGTTTATTGAACGATAGTTTATTTTTCAATAAACTGTTGGCCATGCCACGCGCTGCAACGACCTCTGCCGACCTGCATCACGACGCCACGCCCGGCCCCGAGGCGCTGGCCCAGCTGCGCGCCTCCGCCGGCCGCGCCTGCGCCCTGCTCAAGGCCATGGCCAATGAAGACCGCCTGCTGCTGCTGTGCATGCTGGCCGAAGGCGAGCGCAACGTCGGCGAGTTGCAGGCCGCCACCGGCATCGTGCAGCCCAGCCTGTCGCAGCAGCTGGGCGTGCTGCGCGAAGAAGGCCTGGTGCAGACGCGGCGCGAGGGCAAGTTCATCTACTACGCGCTGGCCAGCACCGAGGTGCTGCGGCTGATGCAGGCGCTGCATGCCAGCTTCTGTGCGCCGCAGTGAGGCGGCTTCTCTTTTTCCATCCAGGACCCTTTCCATGACCCTCGACTGGCTCCACTTCACGCCCTGGCGCTCGCTCGCTGGCGGCGCCCTCATCGGCCTCGCCGCCGCCCTGCTGGTGCTGGCCAATGGCCGCATCGCCGGCATCAGCGGCATCCTGGGCACGCTGGTGGGCCGGAGCGCGCCGGGCGAGCGCGCGTGGCGGCTGGCCTTCCTCATCGGGCTGCTGGCCGCGCCCATGGCGTGGCAGATCGGCGCCGCCCTGCCGGCCGCGCACATCGCGGCCAGCCCTGCGCTGCTGATCGCGGCTGGCCTGCTGGTGGGCCTGGGCACGCGCTATGCGAGCGGCTGCACCAGCGGCCATGGCGTGTGCGGGCTCTCGCGCGGCTCGGTGCGCTCGCTGGCCGCCACGCTCGCCTTCATGGCCGCCGGCTTTGCCACGGTCTTCCTGCTCCGCCATCTGATCGGATGAACCCGCCATGCCTGCATTGACCGCCTTTCTCTCCGGCCTCGTCTTCGGCCTCGGCCTGCTGCTGTCCGGCATGGCCGACCCGGCCAAGGTGCTCGGCTTCCTGGACCTGGCCGGCCCCTGGGACTCGTCGCTCGCCTTCGTGATGGGCGGCGCCATCGCGGTCGCGGCACCGGCCTTCGCGCTGGCGCGGCGCCGCAGCCACGCGTTGCTGGGCGCGGCGATGCAGCTGCCCCAGGCCACGCGCATCGACCGCCGGCTGGTGCTGGGCAGCCTGGTCTTCGGCGCGGGCTGGGGCCTGGCGGGCTTCTGCCCCGGGCCAGCGCTGGTGAGCGCCGCCGCGGGCTACCGCGAGGCCTGGCTCTTCGTCGCGGCGATGGTGGCGGGCATGGCGCTGTTCTCGTGGCTGGAGAACGCCCGGCATCGGCGAGCGCAGACGGCCTGAGCGCCAGGGCCGCTCGCCCGTTTCAGGCATTCAGGCGAACACCACCTCGCAGCTCGACGCCATCAGCGCCGCCATGCCGGCGTGCCGGCGGGCCCGCGCATCGGTGACCAGCGTGTGCACGCTGCCGATGGGCGCGTAGGCGATGCGGCTGCGCTGGCCGATCTTGCTGTGGTCGGCCAGCACGATGCAGCGGTGCGCGGCCGCCACCATGGCACGGGCCACTTCGGCCTCCGGCCGCTCGAAGCTGCTGGCCCCATGCTCGGCGCAGAGGCCGACGGGCGAGAGCAGCGCCACGTCGGCGCGGTAGCGCTGGATCTCCGCCACGGTCTGCGCGCCGCAGGTGGCGGGCACCTCCGTCAGCAGCTGGCCACCCAGCAGGACCACCTCGTTGGCGCGGCGGCTCTTCTCGTCGCGCGTGAGCTGCCGCGCCACCTCCAGCCCGTTGGTCACGATGGTCAAGCCGCTCAGGCCGGCCAGCTCCTGCGCCAGCAGCGCGGTGGTGGTGCCGGCGTCGATCAGCAGCGTCTGGCCGGGCCGCAGCAGGCGGGCGGCGGCGCGCGCGATGGTCTTCTTCTCGCGCGCCCGCGTGGCCTGGCGCACGGCCAGCGGCGCTTCGCGGCTGGACGCCTCCATGCCGACGCCGCCGCCGTGCACGCGGCGCAGGGCGCCCTCGGACTCCAGCGCCTGCAGGTCGCGCCGCACCGTTTCCCGCGACACCCCCAGCTCCTGCACCAGCCGGTCGGTGCTCACGGCGCCCTGGGTACTGAGCAGGCTGCGGATTCGGTGGATGCGGGCTTGTTGGAGCATGAAGGTGGCGGCGGAAGAGACGGGACAAGCGGCGCCGCGGCGGTTCGCGCATCCGCGCCGCCGGGCACCGCCCGGGCATCGTAGCGGCGCGGACCTGAACCGGCCCTGTGTGCAGCGCGGCACCCGGCTTCGACAGGCTCAGCCCGAACGGATGGGAGCGACCGCACGACGGCCGGCACGTCGCCCACACACCGCCCATCACTTGCCACCGTTCCCGCTGAGCCTGTCGAAGCGCCCTCCCAGGCTCGGGCAGCCCCGGCCCGAACCCGTGGCGGGAGCCGCGTCGGCCTCAGGTCATGGCACTGACATGGATTGTTGGCAAATTGTGGATTTGAGTCATTTGTTGTGAATTTCCGCGCGCCTTTCCGGCCGCCGGCCGCTCACCGCAGATGGGGAAAGCACAGGCGGCGCCGCATCCGGCAGCGGCCGCCATTCGACCGTTCACCGAAAGAACCGGCATGCCACGCACACACCTGTCCTCACGACGCGCACGTCCACGCAGCCTGGGCCTCGGCGCCCTCGCCTGCACCCTCGCCCTGGCCGCCTGCGGCGGCGGTGGCGGC
>NZ_LDSL01000139.1 GCF_001476815.1 Pseudacidovorax intermedius
GCTGCTGCTGGACGAGCCGCTCTCCGCCCTCGACCCCTTCCTGCGCGTGCAGATGCGCGCCGAGCTGCGCCGCTGGCAGAAGGAGCTGGGCCTGACTTTCATCCACGTCACCCATTCGCAGGAAGAAGCGATGGCGCTGGCCGACACCATGGTGGTGATGAACCACGGCCGCATCGAGCAGGTCGGCTCGCCGCACGAGGTCTACAACGCGCCGGCCACCGAGTTCGTGGCGCGCTTCATGGGCGGCCACAACGTCATCCAGACCGGCGCGGGCAAGGTCGCCGTCCGCAACGACCACCTGCAGATCCAGCCCGCGGCATCCGAGGTGCCCGCCATGGCGCCGCACGGCCTGGGCGCCACCATCACCGACGTCGAATACCAGGGCACCTACGTGCTGCTCGGCCTGCAGGCGCAGGACGCCGCGGGCGCCAATGGCGTGTCGGTGATGCTGCCCGAGGCCCGCTTCGCCGAGCGGCCCTATGCCCTGGGCGAAGCGGTGCAGCTGTTCTGGGCGCCGCACCAAGCGCATGCGCTGCCGGCCTGAACCACGCGCCATCGTCTCTACCCGCTCTCCCTCTTCCTTTTTCAACCGCGCTCGCGCATTTCTCATCCGCCAACGAAGGAGTTCCCGATGTCCGACACGCTCGATCCCCGCACCCCCGGCCTTTCGCGCCGCCGCCTGATCCAGGGCGGCGCCGGCATGGCCGGCATCCTGGCCGCGGGCGCGGCGCCCTTCGTCCATGCGCAGGACAAGCTGGTGCTGCGCTACCTGGGCACCGCGGTGAACCAGGACAAGGCCATCGCCGAGAAGTTCAAGGCCGACACCGGCATCGAGATCCAGTACGTGGCCGTCACCACCGACGACGTGACCAAGCGCGCCGTCACCGCGCCCAACAGCTTCGACCTGATCGACACCGAGTTCTTCTCGCTCAAGAAGATCGTGCCCACCGGCAACCTCAAGGGCATCGACGTCAAGCGCGTGAAGAACGCCGACAAGATCACGCCCCTTTTCACCAAGGGCGAGGTGGCCGGCAAGATGGTCGGCGACCAGGGCACGGCGCCCAAGAAGGTGATCTTCCTGGAAGGCGAGAAGAGCAAGGTCTTCGCCAAGGCGCCCACGCAGTGGATGACGCTGATCCCCACCACCTACAACGCCGACACGCTGGGCATCCGCCCCGACCTGATCAAGCGCCCCATCGACAGCTGGGCCGAGTTGCTCAACCCCGAGTTCAAGGGCAAGGCCGCGATCCTGAACATCCCCTCCATCGGCATCATGGACGCGGCGATGGTGGTGGAGGCCAAGGGCCTCCACAAGTACAAGGACAAGGGCAACATGAGCAAGGCTGAGATCGACCTGACGATCAAGACGCTCATCGAGGCCAAGAAGGCCGGCCAGTTCCGCGCGCTGTGGAAGGACTTCAACGAGTCGGTCAACCTCATGGCCTCGGGCGAGGTGGTGATCCAGTCGATGTGGAGCCCGGCCGTGACGGCCGTGCGCAGCAAGGGCATCGACTGCGTGTTCCAGCCGCTGAAGGAAGGCTATCGCGCCTGGGCCTCGGGCTTCGGCCTGCCGGCCACGCTGTCGGGCAAGAAGCTCGACGGCGCCTACGAGTTCATCAACTGGTTCCTCGACGGCTGGGCCGGCGCCTACCTCAACCGCCAGGGCTACTACAGCGCCGTGCTGGAGACGGCCAAGGCCAAGATGGAACCCTACGAATGGGCCTACTGGATGGAAGGCAAGCCGGCCGCGCAGGACATCAAGAGCCCGCAGGGCGTGGTGATCGCCAAGGCCGGCAGCGTGCGCGACGGCGGCAGCTACGAGCAGCGCATGGGCGGCATCGCGTGCTGGAACGCGGTGATGGATGAGAACGAATACATGGTGAGGAAGTGGAACGAATTCGTGGCCGCCTGACGGCGGCGGCGAATTCGACCCCCAGGCTGCGCTTCGCTCCGCCTACCCCCTACGAGGGGGCGCACCCAGCGGCCCGGCAAAGCCGGTTCCGCGTGTGCTCCCGCGGCGGCTCGCTGCGCTTGCCGGCGTCCATGTCCTTGGCCCCCATGAAGCGTCCTGAACCGATCTGCCCTGAGCCCCTCTCCCCTCGCGGGAGAGGGGTTGGGGAGAGGGGGCGCACGCATCGGCACGCCCTTGCGCCTTTTCAGCGCCGCTGCCCCCTCTCCCCGGCCCTCTCCCGCGAGGGGAGAGGGAGCAGCGCGCCTTTCGCGTGCAGCCATTCGATCCTTGACGCCGTCCCGGTTCATGCAGCACGGAGTGGCGTTCAACGCCCTGGAAACGACCTATGAGTGCTCCCGCATCCAGCGTCCATGCGCCCGCGCCGATGGAGGGCGGGGTCAGGCCTTGGTGGCAGGCGGCGCCGTTCGCGCTGGTGTTCCTGCTGTTCTTCGTGGTGCCCCTGGTGCTGATCGGCATGGTCAGCCTGTGGGACTTCAACGAGTACGAGCTGATTCCCGCCATCTCGCTGCGCAACTACCTCGCGATCTTCGAGGGCTGCTCGCACCTCACGGACAACGGCGACCTGTGCGTGACGCTGTCGACCTATCTGTCCACCTTCAAGTTCTGCCTGCTGGTGTGGGCGATCACGCTGCTGCTGGGCTTCGCGGTGGCGTACTTCCTGGCCTTCCACGTGCGCTCGCCGGGCATGCAGACGCTGCTGTTCGTGCTGTGCACCGTGCCCTTCTGGACCAGCAACGTGATCCGCATGATCTCGTGGGTGCCGCTGCTGGGCCGCAACGGCCTGGTCAACCAGACGCTGATGGGCCTGGGGCTGGTGCAGGAGCCGGTGGACTGGCTGCTGTTCTCCGACTTCTCGGTGGTGCTGGCCTTCGTGCACCTCTACACCATGTTCATGATCGTGCCGATCTTCAACAGCATGATGCGCATCGACCGCAGCCTGCTCGAAGCGGCCGACGACTGCGGCGCCTCGGGCTGGCAGACGCTGTGGAACGTGATCGTGCCGCTGTCGCGCACCGGCATCCTGATCGGCTCGATCTTCGTCATCACGATCGTCATGGGCGACTTCGTGACCATCGGCGTGATGGGCGGCCAGCAGATCGCCTCGGTGGGCAAGATCATCCAGGTGCAGACCAGCTACCTGCAGTTCCCGCTGGCGGCGGCCAATGCGGTGATCCTGCTGGCGGTGGTGCTGATGATCATCTGGGCTCTGACGCGGGTGGTGGACATCCGGAAAGAGTTGTGACCCACCCCCTTGGCGCCTTCGGCGCCTCCCCCTCAAGGGGGCGGCACCAGCGGCCCGGCGGAGCCGGTTCCGCGGTGCCACCCGCGAAGGCCGGCAACGACAGCAACGACATTGACGACAGGAGTGACTTCTATGCAGGCTCGGGTTTCTGAGGCGCGCGCGCCGGGGTTCTGGCCGCTGGCAGCGGTGTTCGTGCTGTTCGTGCTGTTCCTGTACGGGCCGATGTTCACCATCTTCGTGCTGTCCTTCCAGGGGCCGGAGGGCGGGCTCACCTTTCCGATGCGGGGGGTGTCGCTGCACTGGTTCCGGCAACTGGCCGAGGGGCTGGGCACGGTGGACATCGGCGCGGCCTTCCGGCGCTCGCTGGCACTGGGCACGGCGGTGATGGCGCTGACGGTGGGGCTGTCGGTGCTGGCGGGGCTGGCCTTCCGCAAGCGGCTGGCGGGCGGCGGGGCGCTGTTCTACGTGAGCATCGCCAGCCTGATCATGCCGTCCATCATCGTGTCGCTGGGCATCGGCCTGCAGTTCCGGCTGATCGACACCGGCCTCAAGTCGGCACTCGGCGCGCTGGGGGCGGACGGCATGCTCGAAAATTACGGCACCGCGCTCGGCCTGTTCACCTCGGCCCTGGGCGCCCACCTCACCTGGACGCTGCCTTTCGGCCTGCTCATCATGTTCGCCGTGTTCAACCGCTTCAATCCCGCCTACGAGGAGGCCGCCCGCGACCTGGGCGCCACGCCGTGGCAGAGCTTCCGCCACGTGGTGCTGCCGCTCATCGGGCCGTCCATCGTCGGCATCGGCATGTTCGGCTTCACCCTCAGCTGGGATGAGATCGCCCGCACCTCGCAGGCCATCGGCGACGTCAACACCCTGCCGCTGGAGCTGCAGGGCCTGACCTCCACGGTTACCACGCCGGCCATCTATGCGCTGGGCACGGTCACCACCGTGGTGTCGCTGGCCGTCATGGGCCTCACGGTGGGCCTGGCCCTGCTGCTGCGCCGCCGCCAGGCGCCGGGCCGCCGATGACGCCGGAAGACAGCGGCCCCGCCGCCGCCGCCACCACGGCGCTGACCGAGGCGCAGATGTACGAGCGCATCGTCTCGGCCATCCTCGACCACAAGCTGCCGCCCGGCACCAAGCTGGTGGAGGACAAGCTGGCCAGCGCCTTCGGCGTCTCGCGCACCCGCATCCGGCCGGTGCTGGTGCGGCTGGCCAACGAGCAGGTGGTCACGCTCACGCCCAACCGCGGCGCCACCATCGCCGAGCCGACGCAGGAAGAGGCGCGCGAGGTGTTCGGCGCACGGCGGCTGATCGAGCCGACGCTGGTCGAGCTGTTCGTGGCCCGCGCCAGCGACGCCGACGTGCAGCGCCTGCGCGCCTCGGCCGAGGCGGAGGAAACGGCCCGCGCCAGCGGCGACATGCGCCGCGCGATCCGGCTGGCGGGCGACTTCCACCTCGCCATCGCCGAGCGCTCGGGCAACCAGACGCTGGGCCGCATCCTGCGCGAGCTGATCTCGCGCACCTCGCTGATCCTCATGACCTACAGCTCGGCCCATGCCGACGAGCGCGAGGAGGCGACGGCCTGCGGCTGCCGCGAGCACCGGGCGCTGATCGACGCCATCCGCCTGCGCGACGCGCCCGAGGCGGCGCGGCGCATGCACGAGCACCTGGCGCGGCTGGAGTCGCAGCTGGCCTTCGATTCGCGGCCGGAGACGGCGGGCGATCTGGCGCGGCTGCTCGGCGTGGTGGGCTGAGGGTCGAAAGGCAGGTGGCGGGGCTTCGACGGGCTCGGCCCGAACGGTGTCGGGTCAACCGACCCGCAATGGGAGGCCGGGCGCGGCCGCACGCCGGCGCCGCCACAGCGCCCGCACCATGATCGCCACCACCGCCACGTTGGCCGTCAGCGTGGCCACGTCCAGCCAGTGCATGTGGCGCACGAGCGCCAGCACCTCGAAAGGCAGGTAGATGGCGCCGCTGCCGGCGCTCAGCCATTCGGCCCAGGCCCGCTCGCGAAACAGACCGTAGGCCTCGGCGAAGCGCACCAGCGCATAGGCCGCCGCACCCGCCGACAGCAGCGCCAGCCGGCCGTTCTGCAGATGGGCGGCGAAGTCGATGAACACCTGCGGCTCGCGCGAAGCGGGGTTGAGGTGCAGGTGGTGGACCAGGTGCTCGGCCACCGTGCGCAGGTCACGGTGCAGCAGCAGGAGCAGGCCCGACGCGGCGGCCACCGCGAGCACGCCCTTGAAGGCTTCGATGAAGGCGACGAGGCGGATGGCGCCGGCGGAGCGGTCATGCATCGGGGGATGATCGCATGGGCCTGGCGCCGCTGCGTGTCGGCGCAAGCGGCGTCGGCAGCGTCGGCGATTCGCCCACACCCTCTCAAGCGTGCGGCCAGCGCGCGAAGGCCGGCAGCGCCTCCGCCTCGGCCGAGAAGGCGGCCTGCAACGGAAAGGCATCCGGCGGCAGCGCGCCGGGCACCAGCTGCTGCGTGAAGTGCCAGGTCACGGCGATGGTGATGCCCGCCAGGCCGATCTCGCCCTGGCGCGCACCGCCCGGCACGGGGGCGCGGCGCATGTCCTCCTCCAGCAGCTGCCAGGCCGCGCGCATCTGGCCCGTGATGCGCTCCGACCAGGGGGCATGCTGCCGCTCGGAGGGGCGCAGTTCCCGCTCGTAGACGATCTGCACGGCCTTGTCGCAGGCGGCCAGCGCCAGCCCGGTCAGCCGCAGGGCCCGCACCCGCCCGGCGGCGTCCGCCGGCCACAGGCTGCGGCCCGGGCCGGCCAGGCTTTCCGCATGCATCAGGATGAGCGTGGAATCCATCAGCGCCTGGCCATCGTCCAGCACCAGCGTGGGCGCCTTCACCACCGGGTTGTAACGGCGGAACTCGTCCATCTGGCGGATCACCGAGACCTGCCGCGATTCGAACGGCAGGCCCAGCAGCTGCAGGGCGATGGCGGTGCGCCGGACGTACGGCGAGTCCAGCATGCCGATCAGTTGCATCATTTCAGTTTCCCTTTCAGAACGCTCGGCAGACCTGGTTGCCGGCAATCCGCAATCTACCGGCGGGCACGGCGTGGCACCATCGACTTGTTTTGCGCCAATCCGTTAGTTTTTCTTCAATGACGCCCTTGCGACCATGACCGACCTGCCGCCCCTGCAAGCCCTGCGCTGCTTCGAGGCCGTGGCGCGGCTCGGCAGCGTGACCCGCGCGGCCGAGGCCCTGCACGTGACCCATTCGGCCGTGAGCCAGCAGCTGCGCCAGCTGGAGGCGCTGTTGGGCCTGGCCCTGTTCGAGCGCGCGGGCCGCGGCCTGCGCCTGTCGGAAAACGGCCGGCTCTATGCCCTGCAGGTGCGCGACGCCCTGGGCGACATCGCGCAGGCCACGCGCCTGCTGAGGGTGCGTCCGCGCGAGGGCGACCTGGTGGTGTCGGTGATTCCCTCCTTCGGTCTGCACTGGCTCCTGCCGCGGCTGCCCCGCTTTGCCGAGCGCCATCCGCAGGAGCGCATCCGCCTGCAGGCCGGCCTGGACCTGCAGGACCTGCTGCGCCAGGGCGGCGCCGACGTCGCCATCCGCATGGGCCATGGGCCGTGGGCGGGCCTGGGCCAGCAGCACCTGTTCGACGACGAACTGCTGATGGTCGCGGCGCCGCATTTCCGTGGCGGCCGGCTGCCCGCCACGCCCGCGGAGGTGCTGGCCTGCCCGCCGGTGCGCTCCGCCGAATCCTGGGCGCCGTGGTGCGACGCCGTGGGCCTGCCCGAGCCGCCGCCGCGCACCGGGCTGTGGATCAACGATTCCAACCTCACGCTGGAGGCGGTGCGTCTGGGCCAGGGCGTGGCGCTGGAGCGCTTGAGCCTCGTCCACGGCCTGCTGCAGCGCGGCGAGCTGGTGGCGCTGACCGACGTCCGCGTTCCCTACGCCTATCCGTACTGGCTGGTGTGGCCCGCGACTGGCGGCCGGCGCGCGCCGCCGCAGGCCTTTGCCGACTGGCTGGCAGCGGAGGTGGCGCTGTACCGGCAGGAACTCGGCGCCCCGCCAAGTCCGGCTCTCAGCCCTCTGGCGCCTCGGCCGTGAACACCGTCAGCACGCCGGTGTAGCCGTACAGGTGGTGCCCGGCGATCTCGCCGCCGGCGAAGAAGCCGGTCAGCGGCACGTCGCCCAGCGCATGGCGCAGGATCTGCAGCTCGCCGTTGGGCGCGCCGAAGTGCGGGCCGCCGCGCCCCACGCAGCTGATGTAGACCGCGCCGGCGATGCGCCGTGCCGGGTGCGGCACGGCGCCCGTCTCCGACAGCGCCAGGGCCTGCGCGGTGGCCAGGCTCTGCTCCTGCGGCTCCAGGCTCTCGCGGATCTCGGCGCAGATGCGCATCAGGTCGGCGCGCGCGGCCTGCGCGTTGCGGCGGCAGAAGCTCATGCGCATGCCGGCCTCGGCCCGGTCGGCGATGGCGACGGCGCGGCGCTTGGGGTCCAGCCCGATGATGTGGCGCACCCGCGCCTGCGGCCCCAGGTCGCCGGTGATGCGCACGCCGTCGGTGCCGGCGGCCGACAGGCCCACCAGCGTGCCGCGCACGGTGTCGATGGCCTGCTGCGGATCGCGCTCCAGCGAGATGGCCAGGTCTTCCAGCAGCACGTCCAGCGCGGGCCGGCCGTCGAGCGTGAGCAGCAGGTTCTCGTCCGCGCCGGTGATCTCGCGCTGGCGCGACACCGGCTGGCAGCCCTGCGTGACCTGCGTCGCCAGGCCCACGCCGGGGCCGAAGGCCACGCCCGACAGGCCGCCTTCGAACACGCCGCGCGTGGCGCCCTGCCCGGCCACGGTGCCGTTGCCGCCCAGGGCGAACTGCAGCGCGCCGGCCCGGCCCGAGGCCAGGCCGCCGAAGAGCAGGCCATCGTCGGTGCGGCCGGCGATCTCGGCGATCAGCTCGGGCAGCTCGGGCGTCTGCGGATCGGCATGCACCAGCGCGCAGCGGGCGCTGAAGCCGGCATTGGGCCCGTCGCCCGGCGCATGGCCCGAGGCGGCCAGCGGCGCCACGCCCGAGAACACGCGGTAGCGGTCCGAGGGCACGCCCAGCAGCATGACGCCGATGGCCGGCTCGTCGATGTACTCGGCCGCGTTGGCCACGATGCCGGCGGCCACGGCACCGGCCCAGTCGCTCACCGTCGGCAGCTCGGCCGCCAGCAGGTCCAGGATGTCGGCGGCCTCGGCGGTGTAATGGTCGGTGACGTAGAGCAGGCCGAGCGAGGGCGAGGCTTCGTAGTCCGGCAGCGCCATCTGGGCGCGCAACTGGGCCAGCACCAGGCCGGCGGCCATGCGCCAGTCGGGATGGGTGGCATGGCCGGTGGGAAAGAGCTTCATCCGGTGCTCCGGTTGCCGCCGGCCCGGCGGGCGGTGGCGGGCGCGGCGGCAGCGGTGGCCTTGCGCGCGGGCGCCTTCGCGGCGGCGGTCTTGCGGGCGGCGGCCGGCTTGCGCGCCGCGCCCGTCTTGCGGGCGGCGGCCTTCTTCTTCGTCGCGGCCGGCCTGGACGGCTGCCCGGAAGCGCCGGGCATGGCGGCGGAGGCCGCCTTCGACATGGCCTCGGCCATGGCGCCGCCCGCGGCCATGGGCATCTGCATCGCGGCGGCCTCCTTGATGGCCTGGCCGGCGATCTGCTGGAACTGCTGGGTCAGGGCGCCCCACCACTGCAGCGGGTCGATGACGCCGGGCGCGGCGGCGGGCGCATCGGTCGCGGCGCCGGCGTCGGCGGCGGCGGGCGCATCCGCGGCCGGCGGCGGGGCGGGCTCGGCGGCTTCCTCGCGCGCGGCCGGCGCGGCGGCGGCCCCGGCCGTGGCGGCGCTGGCGGCGGCCTCGCGCACCGCCTCGGCGGCGCGGGTGGTGGAATCGGCGAAGGCCTGCGCCAGGTCCTCCATGCGCACGTTCATGCCGCGGAGGGTCGACAGCGTCATGCGCTGCACCTCCAGCGCCTGGATGGTGGCCTTGAGCGCATGGCCGTTCTGCTCCAGCCAGTACTGCACGGCCTTGAGTTCCTGGATGCGCTTGTCGATCTCCTCCACGCTCAGCGTGGGCGCGACCCAGCTCGACATGCTGCCCAGCCCGGGCATGGCGCCCGCGGTGGCGCCGCCGCCGGTCGTGAGCTTGCGCAGGAAGTCGAAGCCTGGCACGAACTGGGCGAAGCTGAAGGGCGGGGGGCTGGCGTCGGACATGGGATGCGTCTCCTGGCTGGCGGTTGAAGCTCTGCGGCCGCCGGCGCCGCGCGCCGGCAAGCGGCGCCGGTGCGGCATCGGGCGCGCCAGCTTACCCGAGCCCGGCGCGCCGGCGGCGTCGGCCGAAACCGCCGGGCGCCGCTGCCCATAATCGGCTGCATGCACAGCCTCTTCCACCTCGCCTTCCATGTCCGCGACCTCGACGAGGCGCGCCGCTTCTACGGCGGCGTGCTGGGCTGCACCGAGGGCCGCAGCACCGACACCTGGGTCGACTTCGACTTCTTCGGCCACCAGCTCTCGCTGCACCTGGGCGAGCCCTTCGCCACCAGCCGCACCGGCCGCGTCGGCGATGCGCTGGTGCCGATGCCGCATTTCGGCCTGGTCCTCGAACTGCCGCAGTGGCAGGCCATGGCGGCGCGGCTGACCGACGCCGGCACCGATTTCGTGCTGCCGCCGCAGGTGCGCTTCGAGGGCCAGCCGGGCGAGCAGTGGACGATGTTCTTCTGCGACCCCTTCGGCAACCCGATCGAGGTCAAAGGCTTCCGGTCGCTGGCCGCGGTCTACGCGAGTTGAGCGCTGGCGCTCATCCCAGCTGCGCCGGGTTGAGGCGCCACACGGCCGTCATCAGCGCCGTGGCGAAGCCGAGCCACGCCACATAGGGCAGCAGCAGCGCCCCCGCCAGCGCCGAGCGGCGCCAGAAGGCGGCCAGCGTGGCCAGCACCAGCGCCAGCAGCACGAGCTGCACCGCCAGCGAGACGGCGCCCAGGTGCCAGACGAAGAAGAACCAGCTCCACGACGCATTCACCGCGAGCTGGGCGACGAACAGGCCCAGCGCCCCGGGCGCGGCCGCCCAGCCGCCGCGCCGCCAGACCAGCCAGGCCGACACGGCCATCAGCGCGTAGAGCGTGGTCCACACGGGCCCGAACAGCCAGGCGGGCGGCGCCCAGTCCGGCCGCGTGAGCCCGGCGTAGAAGCCGGCCGCGTTGGCCGAGGCCAGTCCGCCGATACCGGCGGCCAGGAAGCACAGAACCAGCCAGCCGGCCAGGCCCAGGGCCTGGCGGCCGCGCGAGGGAAGGCCCGGGGACCGGGACAGGGAAGTGGCGTTCATGCAGGAAAGCTCCGGATCGGATGTTGGCGCCTCGCGCCCGGAGGCCGGGATGGGACGGCGCCCGTTCCTTACGCGGGCGCCGCGGCCCCGGATCAGCCTGGCGTCGGCGCCGCCTCCGTGGTGGCCGGACGGCCGCCGGGCGGCACCACCTCCTGCTCGATGGCGCCGAAGACTGAGCGGCCGTCCAGGCCCTTCATCTCGAGGCGCACCGTGTCGCCGAACTGCATGAAGCCGGTGCGCGGGGCGCCGTGCTGCAGCGTCTCCATGCAGCGCTTCTCGGCGATGCAGGCATAGCCGCGCGGCCAGTCCATGCCGCCGGCCGCATCCTGCACGCCCGGGTTGCTCACCGTGCCGCTGCCGACGATGCTGCCGGCGCGCAGGTTGCGCGTGGCGGCCAGGTGGGCGATCAGCTGGCCGAAGTGGAAGTGCATGTCCGGCCCGGCCTCGCACAGGCCCACGGTGCGGCCGTTCCAGGCCACCTGCAGCGTGAGGTGCACACGGCCGCCGCGCCAGGCCTCGCCCAGTTCGTCAGGCGTGACGGCCACGGGGCCGAAGGCGGTGGCGGGCTTGCCCTGCACGAAGCCGAAACCCTTGGCCAGCTCGGCCGGGATCACGTTGCGCAGCGAGACGTCGTTGGCCAGCATCAGCAGGCGCACGCCATCCAGCGCCTGCTCGGGCGAGGCGCCCATGCGCACGTCGCCGGTGACCACGGCGAGTTCGCCCTCGAAGTCGATGCCCATGGCCTCGCTGGGCACCACGATGTCGTCGCAGGGGCCCAGCAGGTCGTCGCCGGCGCCCTGGTACATCAGCGGATCGCTGCGCAGGCTGGGCGGCATGTCGGCACCACGGGCGCGGCGCACCAGTTCCACATGGTTCAGGTAGGCCGAACCGTCGGCCCACTGGTAGGCGCGCGGCAGGGGCGCCATGCACTGGGCCGGGTCGAAGGGAAAGGCATGCCGCGCCCGGCCACTGTTGAGCAGGTCGTACAGGTCCTGCAGCTGCGGGCTCATGAAGCCCCAGTCGTCCAGCACCTGCTGCAGCCGGTGGGCGATGCCGGTGGCGTAATGGGCCTGCGTCAGGTCGCGCGAGACGACGAC
>NZ_LDSL01000014.1 GCF_001476815.1 Pseudacidovorax intermedius
ATGACGATGTACGACACCTCGGGGAACTCGAGCGTGGCGCGGCGCAGCTCGCCGGCCATGGCCGAGGCCTTGGCCAGGGTGATGCCGGGCGGCATCTGCACCTGCAGCCAGAGCGAGCCTTCGTCCAGGTAGGGCAGGAAGTCGTGGCCGGTGGTGGCGAAGAGCAGCACCAGCGCCACCGCCGCCACCGCGCAGGCCGCCAGCACGCCGCGCGCATGGCCCACCGTGCGCGTCAGGAAGCGGCCATAGCGCACGGCCAGCCATTCGAGCACCGGGTTGTGCACGATGCGCCGCGGCTTGCGCAGCGCCAGCCAAGCCAGGCCCGGGATGAGTGTCAGCGCCACCAGCAACGCGCCCACCAGCGCCGCGCCCACCGCATAGGCCATGGGCGAGAAGAGCTTGTATTCGATGCGCTGGAAGGCGAAGAGCGGCAGGTAGGCGCAGACGATCACCGTCATGCCGAAGAAGATCGGCCGCGCCACCTGCAGCGTGGCCTCGATGGCATCGCTGGCCGCGAGCGGGCGGCCCTCGGCCTCCTCGCGCCGGCGCAGGATGTTCTCCACCAGCACCACCGCGCCGTCCACCAGGATGCCGAAGTCGATGGCGCCCAGCGACAGCAGGTTGGCCGGAATGTGGAACTGGTGCATGAAGATGAAGGCGATCAGCAGCGCCAGCGGGATCGTCAGCGCCACGATGGCGGCCGCCCGCGGGCTGCCCAGGAAGAGCAGCAGCACCACCGCGACCAGCACCATGCCCTCCATCAGCGTGGACGACACGGTGTGCAGCGTGGCGTCGATGAGCGAGGTGCGGTCCAGGTAGGGCACCACCTTCACGTCCCTGGGCAGCAAGTGGTCGTTGAGGTCCTGCACCGCCTCGTGCACCGAGGCGAGGGCCGTGGACGGGTTGCGGTCCTTCAGCAGCAGCACGATGCCTTCGATGGTGTCGGGGTTGGCGTCCTTGCCCAGCACGCCGCGGCGCTCGACGTTGCCGTAGGCGAGCCGGCCCAGGTCCTTGACCAGCACGGGCACGCCGGCCTTGGTCTTGACCACCACGTTGCCCATGTCGTCCAGCGAGCGCAGCAGGCCCACGCCACGCACCACGTAGCTCTGCTCGCCGCGGTCCACGATGCTGCCGCCGCCGGTGGCGTTGTTGTTGTTGAGCGCGTCCTTCACGTCCTGCAGCGACAGGTCGTACTGCTGCAGCTTGTCGGGCTCCAGCTCCAGCATGAACTGCGTGGTCAGGCCGCCGAAGTTGGCCACGTCCACCACGTCGGTGGCCTTCTTCAGGCGCGGGATCACGGTCCAGAACTGCAGCTCGGACAGCTCGCGCAGGCTGCGCGTCTTGGATTCGAGCGTGTAGCGGTAGATCTCGCCAGTGGGCGAGGTGTAGGCGTCCAGCCCCGGCGAGGCGCCGTAGGGCAGGGTGACCGCGTTGATGCGCTCCTGCAGCCGCTGGCGGGCGAAGTAGCCGTCGGTGCCGTCCTCGAAGACGACGGTGATGAGCGACAGCGCGAACAGGCTGCGCGAGCGCAGCACGTGCATGCCCGGCGTGCCGAGCAGGGCGCGCTCCAGCGGCACGGTGATCTGCTGCTCCACCTCTTCGGCGCCCAGGCCGGGCACCTGCGTGACGATCTGCGAGCTGACGTCGGCGATGTCCGGATAGGCCTCGATGGGCAGCTGCTTCCAGCTCCAGTACCCATAGAGCGCCACGAAGACGAACAGGAGCCAGGCGATGCCGCGCCGCTGGAAGGCCAGGGTGACGAGCTTCTCAATCATTGAGCAGCACCCCGCCCTGCACCACGATGCGCTCGCCGGGCTTCAGGCCTGCCAGCAGCGCCAGCCGGTCGCCGTCGGCCGGACCGACCTGCACTTCGCGCGATTCGTACTGCGCGGGCGCCGTCTGCACGAACACGCGCGTGGCCAGGCCGCTCTGCAGCACCGCCGAGGCCGGCACCAGCAGCGCCGGCTGCGCCGGGCCCTGCAGCGTGGCATGCGCGAACATGCCCGGCTTGAACAGGCCCTCGCGGTTGTCGATGGCCACGCGCACGCGCACCGTGCGGGTGTCGGTGTCCACCAGGTCGCCGATGTAGCGGGCCTTGCCTTCGAAGACGCGGCCGGGGTAGGCGTCGAGCGCGATGCGCACCGGCTGGCCCACCGAGAGCTGCGCGATGTCCTTCTCCGGCACGCTGGCGCTCATCCACACGGTGGACAGGTCGGCCACGGTCATCATGGCGGCGGTGGTGTCGTTCCAGTAGCCGCCCATGGCGCCGGCCATGTCCACCACGCGGCCGGCGATGGGCGCGCGCAGCACGTACTCGCGGCGCGACGCGGCATCGGCCGGTGCGCCCAGCTGGGCCAGGCGCTCACGGGCGGCGCGGGCATCGCTTTCGGCGGACGTGAGCGTCTGCCGCGCGGCCTCGAGGTCCTTGCCGGCCGAGATGTCGGCCTGGTGCAGGGCCTGCTGCCGCGCGAAGTCCTGCCGCGCCTGCAGCAGCGCGGCCTGGGCCTTGGCGTCGTCGCGGTAGGCCGAACCCAGGTCCGGCGAATCGATCGTGACCAGCGGTTCGCCGGCCTTCACCCGGTCGCCCAGCTGGTGGTGCAGCCGCACGATGCGGCCTGCCAGCGGGGGCACGATCTTCACCAGCCGCTCGGGCGCGGCCTCGATGACGCCGGGGGCCTCCAGCGTGGGCGCGAAGGGCTGCGCTTCGACGGCCGCGACGACCAGCGCCTTGCGCAGCGGCGAGGCGGCGGGGATGTCGATGCGGCTGCTGTGGCGCTGGAGCCCGGGGCTGGCGCTGGCCGCCGTGGCGCCGTCGGCGACGGCGGAGGAGGGGCTGCCCTGGCAGCTGCACAGGGCGGCGGTGCCGAGCAGCAGCAGGGCGAGGGTGGAAATCGGCTTCATGGCGGCGTGGAGAAAACGGTGGGAGCGGTGCGGCGTGCGGCAGATCGGCGGCGCGCGTGGCGTTGGTGGTGCGTGTGGATGGGCAAGGGGCGAGCGCGCGCGGCCGCGCCTGCCCCGGACGGCGTGCGTTCCGGTGGCAGGTCGGTCGTTCGGAGAAAGCGGCGCGTTGACGCACCGGCGGGCGTCGGCGGCCCCGTGACGGGGCCGCGGCGCGGCTCACCGGTGCCGGAAGGCCGCGGGATTCAGCAGGGCGTGCGGCGCGCGGGCGTGGCGCGCTCGGACAGTGGCCGGATGCCGGTGCGGCCGGCGCAAGGCGAGGCGCCGTGGCGCCTGTGCGGGTCGGGGTCCATGGGCATCCTCCTCATCGTCGTGGCGGTTTTGGCGTCGAGACGGAATGCTCGCACCGGCCGGCGCCGCCGGCCAGCGCGCATTGGGACGGCGCGCCTGCCCCCGAGGCCGTCCTGGCTATACCAAGGTATAGCGGGCGGGCGGCGACACCGTCACGCCCGACGGCTGGGGCCCCGCCTGCCCCAGGGCCCGCGCCCGCAACTGCCCGCAGCCTCCGTCCACGTCCTGCCCCGCCGAATGGCGCAGCTTGGTCAGGATGCCGCGTGCATGCAGCGTGCCGGCCATGCGCTCGCAGGCGTCCAGCGCCGGCCGGTCGAAGCCGCTGCCTTCCACGCTGTTGAAGGGAATCAGGTTGAGCACGCCCCAGCGGCCGTGCAGCAGCGCGACGATGCCGTCGATGTCCTCCGGCCGGTCGTTGATGCCCGCCAGCAGCGTCCACTGGTACTGCACCGGGTAGCCGCTGGCGCGGCCATAGGCGTCGGCGGCCTCGACCAGCGCCTGGGGCGTCATGTCGGGCGCGCGCGGCAGCAGGCGGCGGCGCAGGGCAGCGTCGGTGGTGTGCAGCGACAGGGCCAAGGCCGGGCGCACGGTCTGCCGGTGCAGCCGCTCGAAGGCGCGCGGGTCGCCCACGGTGGAGAACACCAGGTTCTTGTGGCCGACGTTGCCCACGGTGCCCAGGAAATCGATGGCCTCCATCACCGCGTCCAGGTTGTGCGAGGGCTCGCCCATGCCCATGAACACCACGCGCGTCACGGCCCGGCGGGCGCGCGCCAGCGCCACCTGCGCCACGATCTCGGCGCTGCGCACCTGCCGCAGCAGGCCTGCGCGGCCGGTCATGCAGAACTGGCAACCCACCGCGCAGCCCACCTGCGAAGAGACGCACAAGCCGCCGCGCGGCAGCAGCACGCTTTCGACCGTCTGGCCGTCGGCCAGGCCGACGAGCAGCCGCTGGGAGCCGTCGGCGCCGGGGTGCACCGACTGCACGTGCGCCAGGCCAGCAAGTTCCGCCTCGATGGCGGGCAGTTCGGCCAGCAGCCCGGCGGGAAAGAAGCTCGCGGGCGGGCGCTTGCCGCCGTGCGTGGCCAGCGCCTGCGACCAGGTGCGCAGGATGCGCCGTTCATGGCTGGGGCCGGCGCCGGCGGCGCGCAGGCGGGCGCGGAGTTCGTGGAGGTGCATGGTCGGCGGAGAAGAGCGGGCGATGCTAGCGCCATGGAAGGGCCCGCGCGTTCCTGGTCCTGTGGAACGGGAAGGCGGGCATGCGGGGTGGGCCGCCTCAGGCCCCTGGCCGCGTCGCCCGGTACAGCGCCCGCACCAGGTCCGACTGCGTGATGATGCCCACCAGCCGCCGGTCGGCATCGATCACCGGCAGGTGGTGGTGGCCGTCCTCCGAGAACACCGGCACCAGCTCGGACAGGCGGCGGTGGCTGCTGGCCACGCGCACGTTGCGCGTCATGATCTGGCCCACTGTCTCGGGCTTGTCGGAATGGGTGAGGCCGTCGCGGCGCAGCAGATGGCGCAGGCGCTCGGTCAGGCCCTCGCGGCGGTCGGCGCCGGCATGGCGCAGGAAGTCGGCCCGCGTCAGGATGCCCACCACGCGCTGCGAGCGGTCGGTCACCGGCAGGGCCTTGACGCGGCGCTCGCGCATCAGGGACCAGGCGTCTTCGAGCAGCGTGCCGAACTGCACCGTCACGGGCTCGCGCGACATCACGTCGGCGCAGCGCAGGTCGCCGAAGTTGCGCGCGTAGGCGGCCGATTCGGCGAACTGCAGGATCTCCTGCAGGTCGTCGCGGCTCACGTCCAGCACCTGGTTGTAGTGGGCGAGGGCGGCGTCCAGGTCGGCGCCGGTGAAGCGGCCGCCCGGCGGCGTGGCGGCCGGCGCCTGCGGCGCATGCGGATAGCGCCGGCCGGTGAGGCCGTTGTAGAGCATGCCCGCCAGCACCAGCAGCAGCGAATCGACCAGCATTGGGAACAGCGCAAAGCCGAAGCCCACCCCGCCCAGCGCCGCCAGCAGGGCCGAGGCGCCGCCCGGCGGATGCAGGCAGCGCAGCGCGAACATCACGGCGATGGCCGCCAGCACCGCCACCGCGCCGGCCCAGGCCGGGTCGGGGATGAGCAGGGCGCAGGCGCTGCCCACCAGGGCCGACACGGTGTTGCCGCCCACCACGGCCCAGGGCTGGGCCAGCGGGCTGGCCGGCACGGCGAACACTAGAACGGCGCTGGCGCCCAGCGGCGCCACCAGCCAGGGGGCGGTGGTGCCGGTGCGCAGGGCCCACCAGCGGGCGACGAGCGCCGTGACCAGGATGCCCAGGCCGGCGCCGGCGAAGGCGCGCAGCCGTTCGCGGGCATCGACGTGGGCGGCGGCGGGGTGGAAGCGGGCCGCGAGGTCGGCCCAGGAGAGAGGTCGCATGGTCACGCAGGCAGAGCCGGGGGCGCGGTGCACCGGCGGGAGAAGAGGCCTCGGCGGTGCATGTCGCAGGCCGCCGGCCGGCATCCTACGTCGCGCACGGCGCCGGTGCAGGCGTGGATCTGGGCGGGCATGCGGGCGGGCCGCGGCGTCAGCCGTAGGGGATGAATTCGGCGCGCTGCTCGTCCACCTTGAGCGGCTGGCCGACGAAGGGAAAGGCGCGCTGGGCGCAGTCGCGCCGCTCGCAGACCTTGCAGCCCATGCCGATGGGCGTGGCGCGGGCCGGGTCCTGCAGGTCCAGCCCGTCGGCATAGACCAGGCGCGGCGCGTGCCGGATGTCGCAGCCCAGGCCGATGGCGAAGGCCTGGCGCGGTGCGCCCCAGCCCCGGCTGCCGCCGGCCACCGTGCGTGCCACCCACAGGCTGGTGCGGCCGTCGGGCATGCGGGCGAGCTGGGGCAGGATGCGCCCCGGCTGGCTGAAGGCCTCGTACACCGCCCACAGCGGGCAGGTGCCGCCGGTGCGGCTGAAGTGGAAGTGCGTGGCGGACTGCCGCTTGGAGATGTTGCCCGCACGGTCCACCCGCACGAAGAAGAAGGGCACGCCCGGCGCGCCCGGCCGCTGCAGCGTGCTTAGGCGGTGGCAGGCCGTCTCGAAGCCCACGCCGAAGCGCAACGCCAGCAGGTCGATGTCGTGCCGCAGCGCTTCGGCGGCCGCCAGGTACTCGCCGTAGGGCAGCAGCAGCGCGCCGGCGAAGTAGTTGGCCAGGCCGATGCGCGCCAGCCGGCGGGCGGGGGCGTCGGCGTCGAAGGGCGCGGCGGCCGTGAGCGCCGACAGCGCGTCGTCCATTTCCAGAAAGGCCAGCTGCGTCGCCATCTGGAAGGCCTGCTGCGCGGGCGCCAGCAGCGGCGACAGGGCCAGCGTGCGGCTGGCCGCGTCGTACTGGCGCTTGCCGGCCGCGGCGGCCTGGGCGGGCACGACGCGCACGTCGTGCCGCTCGCGCAGCCGCTGCACCAGCCACGGCGCCATGGCGCCGCCGCGCGCGCCGGTCTGCGCCGCCAGCGCCTCCGCGGCGCGGTCCAGCGGGTCGAAGTGGTTCTGGTGGGCGAAGAAGAAGTCGCGCACCGCCTCGAAGGGGGTGGCGCGCGGCAGGCCGAGCTCGGACGAGCGGTCATCGCCCAGGCGCAGGGCCATGGTTTCCAGCTGGGCCTGCAGGTCCAGCTGGCGGCGGTACAGCGCGACCAGCGCGCGGCCGAGCGCGGGCATCTGGGCCGCCACTTCCTGCAACTCGGGGAGGCGCACCGGCTCGGCGGCATCGGCCAGGGCCTCGCGCAGGCCGGCCACCAGGCGCGCCTCGTCGTCCTCGGAGAAGGCCTGGATGTCCACGCCCAGCGTGCGGTTCAGCCGCAGCAGCACCGCGACGGTCAGCGGGCGCTGGTTCTGCTCCAGCTGGTTGAGGTAGCTGGGCGACAGGCCCAGTGCCTGCGCCATGGCGAGCTGCGAGAGGCCGCGCTCGGCCCGCAGGGTGCGCAGGCGCACGCCCATGAAGCTCTTCTTCATGCGGCTGCCCGCTGCCAGTCGATTCGCAGAATTTGCAGATTCGCCGATATCGTTCGCACTGATTCGCCTTTTCAGTTCTGGTGGGAGGGCGCCATTCTGCGTAGATTGCGAAGCCTTGCAAGCCGGCCCTTTCGCCGCTGCGCACCGTCAGGAGACCCGCCCCCATGAGCCTCGCCACCGCCCTCGCTCCCGCGCCGGACGCCGCCCCCGGCTTCAAGCCCAAGAAGTCCGTCGCGCTGTCCGGCGTGGCCGCCGGCACCACGGCCCTGTGCACCGTGGGCCGCAGCGGCAACGACCTGCACTACCGCGGCTACGACATCCTGGACATCGCCGAGGTCTGCGACTTCGAGGAGATCGCCCACCTGCTGGTGCACGGCACCTTGCCCACCCGCACCGAACTCGCGGCCTACAAGGCCCGGCTGCGGTCCCTGCGCGGCTTGCCGGCCAGCGTGAAGGCAGCCCTGGAGCGGCTGCCCGCCGCCGCCCATCCCATGGACGTGATGCGCACCGGCGTCTCGGCCCTGGGCTGCGTGCTGCCCGAGAAGGACGGCCACGGCGCCGCCGGCGCCCGCGACATCGCCGACCGCTTGCTGGCCTGCCTGGGCTCGATGCTGCTGTACTGGCACCACTGGAGCACCAACGGCCGGCGCATCGAGGTCGAGACCGACGACGACGCCATCGCCGGCCACTTCCTGCGCCTGCTGCACGGCCAGCGCCCGGGGGAGGAGTTGGTGCGCGCCATGCACACCTCGCTCAACCTCTATGCCGAGCACGAGTTCAACGCCAGCACCTTCGCCGCGCGGGTCATCGCCGGCACGGGCAGCGACATGTATTCCTGCATCGCCGGCGCCATCGGCGCGCTGCGCGGCTCTCGGCATGGCGGTGCCAACGAGGTCGCCTTCGAGGTGCAGCAGCGCTATGCCACGCCGGACGAGGCCGAAGCCGACATCCGCCGGCGCGTCGAGGCGAAAGAGGTGGTGATCGGCTTCGGCCACCCGGTCTACACCGTGGCCGATCCGCGCAACGCCGTCATCAAGGGCGTGGCCCGGCGCCTGTCGCAGCAGGTCGGCGACCTGCGGCTGTTCGACATCGCCGAGCGGCTGGAGTCGGTCATGTGGCAGGCCAAGCGCATGTTCCCCAACCTCGACTGGTTCAGCGCCGTGAGCTACCACCGCATGGGCGTGCCCACGGCCATGTTCACGCCGCTGTTCGTCATCGCCCGCACCAGCGGCTGGGCCGCCCATGTGATCGAGCAGCGGCAGGACAACAAGATCATCCGGCCCAGCGCCGTCTACACAGGCCCCGAGGACCGGCGCTTCGTGCCGCTGGACCAGCGTGGCTAGCGTCGTCGACGCCGCGGACCGACCGGATGCGCGCGGCCCCGACGCGCCGCCGAGGGCCGATGGCCCTGCGGCGCGCAGACCGCGCAGGTTCCAGTCAGGTTCGCGCACCGACCATCCCGCGCCCGGTCGGCCGCATGGTGCGGCCCGCCAGCCTGGAGACTTTCTTTCGTGACCCTCAATCGCCGCCTCTTCACCACCGGCCTCGCCAGCCTGGCCCTGCCGCTCGGCTTCGACGCTGCCGCGCAGGACGGCTATCCCAGCAAGCCCGTCCGCATCGTCTGCCCCTTCGCGCCTGGCGGCGGCTCGGACTTCATCGCCCGCGTGGGCGCCAACCTGCTGTCCAAGGGCGTGGGCCAGTCGGTCATCGTGGACAACCGGCCCGGCGCCGGCGGCACTCTGGGCAGCGACTACGCCCTGCACCAGCCGGCCGACGGCTACACGCTGCTGCTCGTCGCCGGCAGCTACACGGTCAACCCGGCGCTGTACAAGCTCAAGTTCGACCCGGTCGCCGACATGACGCCGGTGATCCAGCTGTCCAAGGGCGCCTACGTGCTGTGCATCAACCCGAACAAGGTGCCGGCCAAGAACATGGCCGAGCTGCTGGACTACATGCGCAAGAACCCGGGCAAGGTCAGCTTCGCCTCGGCCGGCAACGGCAGCCACCTGCACATCGCCACCGAATACCTGTTCGGCATGGCCAAGGTCAAGGGCACGCACATTCCCTACAAGGGCACCGGCCCCGCCGTGACCGACCTGGTGGCCGGCAACGTGGACATGCTGGTGGCCGGCACCGAGGCGCTGATGCCCTTCGTCAAGGCCGGCAAGCTGCGCGCCCTGGGCGTGACCACCGCGCAGCGCCTGACGGCCTATCCGGACATCCCGGCCATCGCCGAAGCGGGCCTGCCCGGCTACGACGTGATCGCGTGGCACGGCCTGATCGCACCCAAGAACCTGCCGCCTGCCGTCCTGGCCAAGATCAATGGCGCCATCAACACGGGCCTGAAGGCGCCTGAGCTGGTCGCGCAGCTGGAGCCCACGGGCGTGTCGCCCGCCGGCGGCACGCCGGAGCAGTTCGGCGCGCTGATCAAGGCCGAGATTCCGCGCTACGCCAAGGTGGCGCGCGACAACAACATCCAGGCCCAGTAAAAAGGGCGGGGCCGGGTTCGCCTGCCGGCCTTCTTTTTCAATGCGGCGGCGCATCCCAGCGGTGCGCCGCCCGCGCCACGATTCCATGAACCGCCTCCACCGCCAGCCGCTTCCCGCCACCGACCTGCATTTCTACGACGCCCGCGCCGCCATCGAGGCGCTGCAGCCCGGCGCCTGGGCCCGGCTGCCCTACACCGCGCGGGTGCATGCCGAGAACCTGGTGCGCCGTGCCGAGCCGGCGCGGCTCGACGACTACCTGCGCCAGCTGATCGAGCGCCGCCGCGACCTGGACTTTCCCTGGTACCCGGCACGGGTGGTGTGCCACGACATCCTGGGCCAGACCGCGCTGGTGGACCTGGCGGGCCTGCGCGATGCCATCGCGGCCGAAGGCGGCGATCCGGCTGCCGTGAACCCGGTGGTGCCGGTGCAGCTGATCGTGGACCATTCGCTGGCAGTGGAATGCGGCGGTTTCGATCCCGACGCCTTCGCCAGGAACCGCGCCATCGAGGACCGCCGCAACGAGGACCGCTTCCACTTCATCGAGTGGACCAAACACGCCTTCGACAACGTGCAGGTGATCCCGGCGGGCAACGGGATCATGCACCAGATCAACCTGGAGAAGATGTCCCGGGTGGTGGCCGTGCAGGACGGCGTGGCCTATGCCGACACCTGTGTGGGCACCGACAGCCACACGCCGCACGTCGATGCGCTGGGCGTGATCGCCGTGGGCGTGGGCGGCCTGGAAGCCGAGAACGTGATGCTGGGCCGCGCCTCGTGGATGCGGCTGCCGGACATCGTGGGCGTGGAGCTGGTCGGCGAGCGCGCACCGGGCATCACGGCCACCGACATCGTGCTGGCGCTCACCGAATTCCTGCGCCAGCAGAAGGTGGTCGGCGCCTATGTCGAATTCTTCGGCGACGGCGCGGCGCGGCTGTCCATCGGCGACCGCGCGACCATTTCCAACATGTGCCCGGAATACGGCGCCACCGCCGCGCTCTTCGCCATCGACGGCCAGACGCTGGACTATCTGCGCCTCACGGGCCGCGACGAAGCGCAGGTGCGCCTCGTCGAGACCTATGCCAAGGCGGCGGGCCTGTGGGCCGACACGCTGGCCGAGGTGGAGTACGAGCGCACGCTGCGCTTCGACATCGGCACGGTCGAGCGCAACCTGGCCGGCCCTTCCAACCCGCACCGCCGCCTGCCCTCGCGCGTGCTGGCCGAACGCGGCATCGCCGATGCGGCCAAGCTTGCGGCCGGCCGCGCCGACGAGGCCGCGGGCCGGCTGCCCGACGGCGCCGTGGTCATTGCCGCCATCACCAGCTGCACCAACACCAGCAACCCGCGCAACGTCATCGCCGCCGCGCTGCTGGCGCGCAATGCCAATGCGCATGGGCTGGTGCGCAAGCCCTGGGTCAAGACCTCGCTGGCGCCTGGCTCCAGGGCCGTGGAGCTGTACCTGCAGGAAGCCGGCCTTCTGGGCGAGCTGGAGCGGCTGGGCTTCGGCATCGTCGCCTTCGCCTGCACCACCTGCAACGGCATGAGCGGCGCGCTCGACCCGGCGATCCAGCAGGAGATCGTGGACCGCGACCTGTACGCCACCGCCGTGCTCTCGGGCAACCGCAACTTCGACGGGCGCATCCATCCCTATGCGAAGCAGGCCTTCCTGGCCTCGCCGCCGCTGGTGGTGGCCTATGCCATCGCCGGCACCATCCGCTTCGACATCGAGCGCGACGTGCTCGGCACCGACGCGCAGGGCCGCGAACTGCGCCTGGCCGACCTCTGGCCCAGCGATGCGGAGATCGACGCCGTGGTCGCGGCGAGCGTCAAGCCCGAGCAGTTCCGCCGCGTCTACGACCCCATGTTCGCGATCCGCGCCGACGGCGAGGCACGCGCGAAGCCGCAGTACGCCTGGCGTCCGCAGTCCACCTACATCCGCCGCCCGCCCTACTGGGACACCGAGGGCATGGGCGCGCTCGCGGCGCAGCCCCGCACCCTGCGCGGCATGCGGCCGCTGGCGCTGCTGCCGGACAACATCACCACCGACCACCTGTCGCCCTCCAACGCCATCCTGGCCGACAGCGCGGCCGGCGAGTACCTGGCGCGCATGGGCCTGCCGGAGGAGGACTTCAATTCCTACGCCACGCACCGCGGCGACCACCTCACGGCCATGCGCGCCACCTTCGCCAATCCGCAACTGGTCAACGAGATGGCCATGGTCGACGGCGTGGTGCAGAAGGGCTCGCTCGCCCGCATCGAGCCCGAAGGCCGCGTGGTGCGCATGTGGGAGGCCATCGAGACCTACCTGCAGCGCCGCCAGCCGCTGGTGGTGATCGCCGGCGCCGACTACGGCCAGGGCTCCAGCCGCGACTGGGCCGCCAAGGGCGTGCGCCTGGCCGGCGTCGAGGTGGTGGTGGCCGAGGGCTTCGAGCGCATCCACCGCACCAACCTGATCGGCATGGGCGTGCTGCCGCTGGAATTCCTGCCCGGCACCACGCGCCTGACGCTGGGCCTGGACGGCACCGAGACCTACGACGTGGAGGGCGAACGCACGCCGGGTGCGCAGCTCGATCTGATCGTGCACCGCCGCAGTGGCGAGGTGTTGCGCGTGCCGGTGCGCTGCCGGCTGGACACGGCAGAAGAGGTGTCGGTGTACGAGGCCGGCGGCGTGCTGCAGCGCTTTGCGCAGGATTTCCTGGCGGGGCAGGGGACTTTGGCTTTGGCGGGCGAGGGCGAGGGGCGCGCCCCCTCTCCCCAACCCCTCTCCCGCGAGGGGAGAGGGGCTCGCGCGGTGTGAGTGCTGATGTGGCGAGCCATTGCGCGTCGTTCTGTGAAGTCCTTCCTTCCGATGCGTTCTGTGAATTCCTTCCTTCCAGTCGGTGCCGTGAAGTCCTTCCTTCCGATGTGTTCCGTGAAGTCTTTCCTTCTGGCGTAGCCCCGTCGTTCGTGACAATGTCCGCCGATGTTCCTCCCCGCCTTGCCCATGGACGCAGGGGAGGCCGTGTGGCTCCCCTCTCCCCTCGCGGGAGAGGGGTTGGGG
>NZ_LDSL01000140.1 GCF_001476815.1 Pseudacidovorax intermedius
GTGGTGGCGGATCGGGATTCGCGCTGCTGCCGACCGATTCGAGCGGCAGCGGCGCGGCGGCCACGCCGGCGCCCGCCCCCGCGCCGTCGCCCGCCCCGGCCCCTGCGCCGGCCGTGGCGGCGCAGACCGTGCTGTCCGGCGTTGCCGCGACGGGCGCGCCGCTGGCCGGCGCTGCCGTGACCGTGACCGATGCCGGTGGCGCCGTCGTGTGCAGCGGCGAGACCCAGGGGCAGGGCGACTACCGCTGTGTGCTGCCCGCCGGCACCCGCGCCCCGCTGCTGGTGCGCGTCTCGCGCGACGACCAGGTGCTCTACAGCGCGGCGACGACGACGTCAGGCACGGCCAACGTCACGCCGTTGACCACGGTCGTCGTCTCGCGCCTGGCGCCGGACGGCAATCCCGCCAGCCTGGCGACCAGCACGGGCCCGATCACGGCGCAGGCGCTGGCCCAGCAGGTCGCACAACTGAACACGGCGCTGCAGCCGGTGCTGGCGGCATTGGGCGTGAGCGCCGCCAACCCCCTGACGGACACGCTGGTGGCCAACGGCACGGGGCAGGACAAGCTGCTCGACGCGCTGAGCATCACCGTCCAGCCGGACGGCACGGCCGCCAACATCGAGATCACGGTCAAGGGCGCCGACAGCACGGTGGTGCCGCCGCTGCGCTTCCGCAGCAGCGACGCCACCGTGCCCAACACGCTGCCCGCCAGCATCCAGGTCGCCGAGGTGCCCCCGCCCGACGTGGTGGCGGAACTGATGCAGCGCATCACCGCCTGCTACGCCTTGCCGCTGACCCAGCGCGTGGGCACGGCCACCAGCGACACGGGCGTGGCCGTGGGCGGCGCCACCGATGTGACGGCGCCCACGTGCCGCCAGATCTTCCTGAACGACGACCCGTCCACCTTCTACAACGGCGGCGCGCGCGTCGGCCGCAACGCCAACAACGCGGGCGCCTGGGCGGGCCTGTTCCGCAGCGGCGCCACGGGCCTGAAGTTCGCGCGCGGCAACGTGGAATACGTGCGCCAGGGCGGCGACCTGGAGCTGAGCTACCGCTGGGAAGACACCCAGGGCAACAGCGATTTCGAGACGCTGCGTGCACGCAAGGTGGACGGCAAGCTCAAGGTCGTCGGCAACGGCTACGACTACGCGGCCAGCGTGGCGCCCTATGCACAGCACCGGGAACTGCTCAACACGCCGGCCTACAGCTACTACTCCACCGGCTACGACATCGGCATCGCCAACCGCACCGACGCCAACGGCAATCCGGTCTTCGAACGGGTCGAGGTGAGCACCCCCAGCGGCCGCACGCTGACCTATGTGCCGCAGGCCGGGCTGTCGTACCTGGTGATCACACGCAGCAGCGGCACGCCGACCGGCACGTCGGTGCTGCGCGTGCGCGGCGAGTACGAATCGACGGCCACCGCGGGCAACCCGGCGGACAAGGAGCCCAGCCTGTTCTTCGCGTCGCCGCAGGCCAGCGAGGAGGAGATCCGCGGTTACGGCAACAACGGCCGGTGGACGCTGAAGTTCTTCCACGTCGACACCAGCAAGGCGCCGGTCGAGCAGAGCTACCGCACGCTGGCGCGTTCGCTCACCATCGGCGAGCTTCGCCAGATGGCGCTGCCGCGCCTGACGGACGCCCTGCGCGCGGAACTGATCGCCAGCACGAGCGCCACGGGCTACATCCAGTTCGGCGCGCCATCGCAGATCGCGTCCAACCGCAACGTCGTCGACATCAGTGCCGCCGGCGACAAGGACGGCTGGGTCGTGCCGTCGGGCGCCCTGGCGCCCACCTCGGCCACGGCTTACGGCCAGGCGCCGTTCGGCAGCACGGTCGCGGGCCAGCAGGGCAGCCGCTTCAACGACTCGGCGACGGTGCGCAGCACGCAGCGCAAGGGCGTCATCGGCTGCTCGCCGCAGACGGTTGGCGACAAGCACTGCGATGCCACCGATCCGACGCAGTATGCGAACGGCAGCACCGTCAACAGCCTGCAGCTCTATGCCCGCAATGCGCGGCAGGTGGGCATCAGCAAGATGACCGGGTTGTACAAACTGCAGTGATGCCGGCGTGACGCGGGGGCGCCAGAAGGGGGCCCGCGGGTTGCAGCAGCACGGGCCGCGGGGCGACATCCATCGCCGCCGCGGCCTTTTCCTGTCACTCGTCGGTGGACTCGTCCGGTACGCCCCTCAGCACCCGCGCCGCGATCTCCGCCGAAAAGCCGCGCGACAGCAGAAAGCGCATCTGCCGCCCGCGTTCGCGCGCATCCGCCGGCGGCTGGCCGAAGCGCTTCTGCCACAGGGCGCGGGCGCGTTCGGGCTCGCTGTCCCGGATCTGCGCCAGGGCATCGGCGGCGGCGGCCGGGTCCACGCCCCTGGCGTCCAGCTCCTGCCGCAGCCGGCTCGCGCCCAGGCTGGCGGCCCGCTGGTGCAGCAGCGAGTCGATCACCCGCTGCTCGTCGATGAAGCCGCGGGCCTGCAGCTCGTCGAGCACCCGGGCCAGTTCGCCCGGTTCGGTCTCGTGCGCCGCCAGCTTGCGTTCCAGCTCCGGCCTCGAATGCTCGCGCCGACTGAGCAGTTGCAGGGCCCGGCCCTTGAGCGACAGGGTGGGCCGCTGGCGCCGGGGCGCCGCCGCATCGTCCGCGGCCGGGGCGGCGCCCTCGTCGGGCGCCGCGTCCTCGTCGGAACGGCGCCGCGCCTCGCCGCCGGGCGGGCGCCGGGACGCCCTCCACATGCCGGCTTACTCCGCGTCGGGCGCGTCCGCCACGCCGCCCGTCGGCAACAGGCTGATGCCCAGGCCGTCGCGCACCTTGTTCTCGATCTCCACGGCCAGGGCCGGGTTCTCGCGCAGGAACTCGCGGGCGTTGTCGCGGCCCTGGCCGATCTTCTCGCCGTTGTAGGCATACCAGGCGCCGGACTTCTCGATCACGCGCGCCGTGACGCCCATGTCGATGATCTCGCCCTCGCGGCTGATGCCTTCGCCGAAGAGGATGTCGAACTCGGCCGTCTTGAAGGGCGGGCTCACCTTGTTCTTCACCACCTTGACCTTGGTCTCGTTGCCGATGGCCTCGTCGCCCTTCTTGATGGTGCCGGTGCGGCGGATGTCCAGGCGCACCGAGGCGTAGAACTTCAGCGCGTTGCCGCCGGTGGTGGTTTCGGGGCTGCCGAACATCACGCCGATCTTCATGCGGATCTGGTTGATGAAGATGACCATGCAGTTGGTCTTCTTGATGGTGGCGGTCAGCTTGCGCAGCGCCTGGCTCATCAGGCGGGCCTGCAGGCCGGGCAGGGCATCGCCCATCTCGCCCTCGATTTCGGCCTTGGGCGTGAGCGCCGCGACCGAGTCGATGACGATCAGGTCCACGGCGCCGGAGCGCACCAGGCTGTCGACGATCTCCAGCGCCTGCTCGCCGGTGTCGGGCTGGCTGATCAGCATGTCCGACAGGTTCACGCCCAGCTTCTGGGCGTAGCCGGTGTCCAGCGCGTGCTCGGCATCGATGAAGGCGCAGGTGCCGCCCTGCTTCTGCATCTCGGCGATGACCTGCAGCGTGAGCGTGGTCTTGCCCGACGATTCCGGGCCGTAGATCTCGATCACGCGGCCGCGCGGCAGGCCGCCGACGCCCAGGGCGATGTCCAGGCCCAGCGAGCCGGTGGAGACGACCTGGATGTCCTCGATCTTCTCGCCTTCGCCCAGACGCATGATGGTGCCTTTGCCGAACTGCTTTTCGATCTGGGCCAGTGCGGCCTGCAGGGCCTTCGCCTTTTCGCCGTTGGCGGCCTTGACGGGTGCGTCCATGAGTGACTCCTTGAAGGGTGGGAATGGGTGCCTGTCTTGATCTACAGGCTGGATGCTTGAACAGTAGTGTAGGGGCGACTACTTTTATGCCAAGCTGTTTTTTCGTCAGTTTGGCTTACTATCGGCCATGGATTTCCAAGAGCCTGCGCACGACGACGACTGGCGCCAGACCCACCTCGGCCGCCTGCTCGGCCATGCCATGCGCCGCTTCGACGCCCGGGTCTACGAACTGATGGCCCACGACGTGGAGGTGCCGCTGGCGCTGTCCAACCTGGCCGCGCGCCAGCAGGTGACGGCGGCGCACATCCACATCACGCGCCACCTCGCGCGCGGCGGCTCGCGGCTGGGCGAGCTGGCCGAGTCGGCCGGCATGACCAAACAGGCCATGGGCGCGCTGGTGGACCAGTGCGAGGCCTGGGGCCTGGTGCGGCGCGATGCCGATCCGCTGGACGCGCGGGCCCGGCGCATCGTCTTCACTGCCGACGGCCTGGCCTGGCTGGAGGCCTTCCGCCGCTGCGTCGCGCGCGCCGAGGCCGAGTTCCGTGCCAGCGTCGGCGAGGAGGTGGCGACGGTGGTTGCCCTGGGGCTCGAAGCCTATTGCGGCTCCTAGAATTTCCGACCCCCTCACGAGAGCCCCCATGCGCATCCTCATCGCCGAAGACGACCAGGTGCTGGCCGATGCCCTGCTGCGCAGCCTGCGCACCTCGGGCGCGGCCGTCGACCATGTGGCCACCGGCCCGCAGGCCGATGCGGCGCTGATGACCAACAACGAGTTCGACCTGCTGATCCTCGACCTCGGCCTGCCCAAGCTGCACGGGCTGGAGGTGCTCAAGCGCCTGCGCGCCCGCGGCTCCCAGGTGCCGGTGCTGGTGCTCACCGCCGCCGATTCGGTGGAAGAGCGCGTCAAGGGCCTGGACCACGGTGCCGACGACTACATGGCCAAGCCCTTTTCGCTGCAGGAGCTGGAGGCGCGGGTGCGCGCCCTCACGCGCCGCGGCATGGGCGCCACCAGCAATGCCATCAAGCACGGCCCGCTGGTCTACGACCAGGCCGGCCGCGTCGCCACCATCGACGGCAGGATGGTCGAGCTGTCGGCGCGCGAGCTGGGCCTGCTCGAGGTGCTGCTGCAGCGCGCCGGCCGCCTGGTCAGCAAGGACCAGCTGGTGGAGCACCTGTGCGAATGGGGCGAGGAAGTGAGCTTCAACGCCATCGAGGTCTACGTGCACCGGCTGCGCAAGAAGATCGAAAAGGGCCCGATCCGCATCGCCACCGTGCGCGGCCTGGGCTACTGCCTGGAAAAGATCGACGGCTGATGCCGGCCGCCCGGCCACGCGCCCGCAGCCGCCCCGGCGCCGCTTCGCACGCCGCACGCCCCGGCGCCCGCACCCCGGCCCCGCCCTCCTTGGACACCGCGGCATGAAGCTCTTCCAGCGCGCCCAGAACTCCCTCTTCGGCGAAATCCTCGACTCGCTGCTGGCGCCGGCCGTGGTGCTCATCCTGCTGAGCATCGGCCTGACCTGGCTGGTGTCGCAGGGCATCGCCAACGCGCCCTACGACCGGGCGCTGGCGCATGGCGTGCGGCTGATCGGCGGCGAGGCGGCGCGCGCGGCGGCCCAGGGCCGCGCGCCGGACGTGCCGCCGCTGGTCACCGAGGTGCTGCGCGGCAGCGCGGACGACCAGGTGTGGTTCCAGGTGCTCGACGCCCAGGGCCGGCGCCTGGCCGGTACGCCGGGCCTGCCCGGCCCGCACCTGTCGCAGACGCCGGTGGCCGGCGTGGTCTACATCGACGACGGCCAGGTGCAGGGCCGCGAGGTGCGCATCGCCCACCTCTGGGTGCGGCCCGGCAGCCCGGGCGTGGCGCCGGCGGGCCGCATCGCCCTGGCCAGCGAGGGCGCGGCCGACCTGCCCGAGACCATCACCGAACCCGAGGGCGCCGACGCCGCCGGCCTGCTGCTGGTGCAGCTGGCCGAGACGCGCGCGCGCCAGGCCGCGCATGCGCGCGAGATCATCACCGGCGTGCTGCTGCCGCAGTTCGCGCTGGTGCCGCTGGGCGTCATGCTGCTGTGGATCGCCCTGGCGCGCGGCATCAAGCCGCTGTCGGTGGTTGAGGACCGCATCCGCGACCGCCAGCCCGACGACCTGCGGCCCATCGACGCCACGGCCATTCCGCTGGAGGTGGCGCCGCTGGTGTCCTCGCTCAACGAGCTGCTGACTAAGCTGCGCGACTCCATCGGCACGCAGAAGCGCTTCCTGGCCGATGCGGCGCACCAGCTCAAGACGCCGCTGGCCGGCCTGCGCATGCAGGCCGACCTGGCGCAGCGCGAGGGCGCGGACGCCGACGAGCTCAAGCAGTCGCTCAAGCAGATCGGCCGCGCCAGCATGCGCGCCACGCACACCGTCAACCAGCTGCTGGCGCTG
Source organism: Pseudacidovorax intermedius (assembly GCF_001476815.1). GTDB lineage: Bacteria > Pseudomonadota > Gammaproteobacteria > Burkholderiales > Burkholderiaceae_C > Xenophilus > Xenophilus intermedius_A. Next base: position 6,211 of record NZ_LDSL01000140.1, read on the forward strand.
GCGCGCGCAGAGGGCGGTGCCGACGTGCTGGCGCGCCAGCCCTGCGACCTGGCGCGGCTGACCATCGACGCGGTGCGCGAACTGCTGCCGCGCGCCATGGACCGGTCGCTGGACCTGGGCTACGACGGCGCCCAGCCCGGCGCGCCCGGCGTAACCCTGTCCGGCAATCCGACGCTGCTGCGCGAGCTGATCCGCAACCTGCTGGACAACGCCATCAACTACACCCCGTCCGCGCCGGGCCGCCCCGGCGTCATCACGGCGCGCGTGCTGGCCGACCCCTTCGGCCACGTGCTGCTGCTGCAGGTGGAGGACAACGGCCCCGGCATTCCGGAGTCCGAGCGCGAGCTGGTGTTCGAGCCCTTCTACCGCGTGCTGGGCAACGAGGCCGACGGCTCGGGCCTGGGCCTGCCCATCGTGCGCGAGATCGCCGGCCAGCACCGGGCGCAGGTGCTGCTGCAGGAGGCGCATCCGGGGCAGCATCCGCCGGGGACGCGCTTCACGGTGCGCTTCGACACAGCTTCGGAAAGCTGACACCCGCCATGCCACTCCGCGGCTTCGGGGCGGCCGCCGTGGCCATCTGTTCATGACGGCCGTCGGCGCCTTGAGCCCCTCTCCCCTCGCGGGAGAGGGGTTGGGGAGAGGGGGAGGCCTCGGCACGCGCTGGCGTTTTTCAGGCACTGCAGCCCCCTCTCCCCAGCCCTCTCCCGCGAGGGGAGAGGGAGTCAGTGGGCGTCGTCGGCGCGCGTCCTGGCTATTGCCGGCAGCCGCCAAGCCGCAGCCATGCGCTCAGCTCAGCGGGCGGGCTCGGAGCCGGACGGCTCCGGCGGCTCGGCAGAGGTGTCGGTCTCCGCGGGCGCGGGCCGCACCTGCAGCAGCTCGGGGCGGATCTGCGTATTGAGCCGTTGCGGTTCGCGCTCCAGCGCACTCGCCGGCACCAGGCCGAAGCCGGCCAGGTCGCCGCGCGCCCACAGGAAGTAGCCGGCGTTGGCGACGACCAGGGCCAGGACGATCAGGCGCAGCAGCATCGTGTCTTCTCGTGTCTTCGTATCCGCGGCCGCTCAGAAGGGCTGGCCCAGCGGCCGCACGCTGACCTCGGCGCTGTCCACCAGCCGCAGGCCCGCCGGCGTGGCGATGCGCAGCTCGCCGCCAGGCGCCACGCCCTCGCAGCGGCCGGCCGTGCCGTCGCTCAGGTGCACGTCGCGGCCCAGCAGCGCATCGCGGGCGGCGAAGCGCGGCGCGACCGGCGCGAAGCCCTCGTCCGCGAAGCGCAGCACCTCGGCCAGCAGCGCCGGCGCCACGGCCAGCAGCACATTGGCCGGGTCGGCCTGGGGCGACCATTGCCGCACCCAGGCGGGCGGCATGCGCAGGCCGTCGGCCGGCTGCGGGCCCACGTTGATGCCGATGCCCACCACCACCTGGCGCGGCGCGCCGGCCAGGCCGGTGGAGGCGGTCTCGATCAGGATGCCGGCCAGCTTGCGGTCCTGCACCCACAGGTCGTTGGGCCACTTGATCTGCACGCCGGCCGTGCCCAGCGGGTCCAGCGATTCGGCGGCGGCGACGCCCACCGCCAGCGACAGGCCCGACCAGCTGCGCGGCGCGAGCGGCAGCGACATCGAGACCATGAGCGAGGCGGCCTTCGAGGCGGGCGTGCCGCCTTCCCATTGCCGGCCCAGCCGGCCGCGGCCGGCGGTCTGGCGCTCGGCCACCAGCAGCACCGGGCGCGTGTCGCCGGCGCGGGCGCGGCGCATCAGCTCGGTGTTGGTGGAATCGATCTCGGCCACCACCTCCACGGTGACGCCGGGCAGTTGCGCCGCCAGGGCCTGCTGCAGCGCGTCGACGGGCCAGGCCTGGGCCATCAGGACCGGTCCTTCGCTTTCTTTTTCTTCCTGTCCTTTTTCTTCTTCTTCCGGCTGTCGTCCTCGGCGTCGGCCCGGGCGGCCTTCTGTGCCTTCTTCTCGGCCTTCTTCGCCTTGCGCTTCTTCTTGTCGGCCTTGCCGGGCGTGGCCTCGACCTCGTCCGGCGGCGCCAGCAGCGTGCCGCGGCAGTCGGGCGAGCCGCACCAGCAGGGGAAGTCGGCCAGCAGTTCGGGCGTGTACGGCGCGTCGATCACCAGGCCGTAGTCGTAGTTGAGTTCCTCGCCCGCGGCGATGTCGCGCAGGGCGCGGATGAACACGCGGCCGTCCTCGACCTCGGTCTCGCAGTTGGGGCCGCAGGAGTGGTTGATCCACTTGGCCGAATTGCCGTGCACCTTGCCGTCGATCACATGCGTGTCATCGATGTGGAAGTAGAAGGTGTGGTTGGGCTGGGCCGGGTCGTGCGGATGGCGCCGCAGCGCCTCCTTCCAGCTGATGACCTCGCCGGTGTACTCGATCACCATCTCGCCGGCCGCGATGTCCTGCGTCGCGAACACCCCCTTGCCGTGCACGCCGGAGCGCCGGGTCTGGATGCGGCGGCCGGCAGAGGGTGCGGGCGAAGAAGGGGATTTGGAGGGCATCGCCGAGTTCTGATAGCTTGAGATGTGCACATGTGCGCGCATGCGCACGTGCGCGAGAGGCGCAGAGTATAGAGAGCCGTCCTGCGCGCCGCCGGCCCCGGCCGGCGATGCCTGCGACCCCGCGGCGCCGCTGTGTCCGGCCCCGCGGGCGGCTCTTGCCCCATGAGAGATTTTTGGATGACGAAGACCCTGGTGATTGCGGAGAAGCCGTCGGTGGCGCAGGACATCGTGCGCGCACTCACGCCCGTGTCCGGCAAGTTCGACAAGCACGACGAGCATTTCGAGAACGACCAATACGTCGTGACCAGCGCCGTGGGCCACCTGGTGGAAATCCAGGCCCCCGAGCAGTACGACGTCAAGCGCGGCAAGTGGAGCTTCGCGCACCTGCCGGTGATCCCGCCGCACTTCGACCTCAAGCCCGTGGACAAGACCAAGGGCCGCCTGAACGCCGTGGTGCGCCTGGCGCGCCGCAAGGACGTGACGCAGCTGGTCAACGCCTGCGACGCGGGCCGCGAGGGCGAGCTGATCTTCCGCCTGATCGAGCAGTACGCCGGCGGCGCCAAGCCGCTGGGCAAGCCGATCCGCCGGCTCTGGCTGCAGTCGATGACGCCGCAGGCCATCCGCGACGGCTTCGACCGCCTGCGCGGCGAGCGCGAGATGCAGGGCCTGGCCGACGCCGCCCGCTCGCGCTCCGAGGCCGACTGGCTGGTGGGCATCAACGGCACGCGGGCCATGACGGCCTTCAATTCGCGCGACGGCGGCTTCTTCCTGACCACCGTGGGCCGGGTGCAGACGCCCACGCTGTCCATCGTGGTCGAGCGCGAGGAGCAGATCCGCAAGTTCGTCAGCCGCGACTACTGGGAGATCCACGCCGTCTTCCAGGCGCAGGCCGGCCAGTACCCGGGCAAGTATTTCGACCCGGCCTGGAAGAAGGCCAACGCGCCGCTGCTGCCCAACGGCGAGCCTGACCCCGAGCAGCGCGCCGACCGCCTGTGGACGGCGGCCGAGGCCCGCGCCATCGCCGAGGCGGTGCGCGGCCGGCCCGCCACCGTCACCGAGGAGAGCAAGCCCACCACCCAGGCCAGCCCGCTGCTCTTCGACCTGACCTCGCTGCAGCGCGAGGCCAATGGCCGCTTCGGCTTCTCGGCCAAGACCACGCTGGCGCTGGCCCAGTCGCTCTATGAACGCCACAAGGCGCTGACCTATCCGCGGACCGACTCGCGCGCCCTGCCCGAGGACTACCTGCCGGTGGTCAAGGACACGATGGGCATGCTGGCCAAGAGCGGCATGCGCCACCTGGCGCCCTTCGCGCAGCAGGCCATCGACCAGAACTACGTCAAGCCCACCAAGCGCGTCTTCGACAACGCCAAGGTGTCGGACCACTTCGCCATCATTCCCACGCTGCAGGCGCCCAGCGGCCTGTCGGAGGCCGAGCAGAAGCTCTACGACTTCGTGGTGCGGCGCTTCCTGTCGGTGTTCTTTCCGAGCGCCGAATTCCAGGTCACGACGCGCATCAGCACCGTCGAGGCGGCGGGCAAAAAGCACAGCTTCCGCTCCGACGGCAAGGTGCTGGTCAGGCCGGGCTGGCTGGCCATCTACGGCAAGGAAGCCGCCACCGACGAGGACGAGAAGGACGGCAAGACGCTGGTGCCCGTCAAGCCCGGCGAGCAGGTGAACACCGAGAGCGCCGAGGTCAAGGCCCTCAAGACCCGCCCGCCCGCGCGCTACAGCGAAGCCACGCTGCTGGGCGCCATGGAAGGCGCCGGCAAGCTGGTGGACGACGACGAGCTGCGCGAGGCCATGCAGGAAAAAGGCCTGGGCACGCCGGCCACCCGCGCCGCCATCATCGAAGGCCTGCTGAACGAGAAGTACATGCTGCGCGAGGGCCGCGAGCTGATCCCCACCGCCAAGGCCTTCCAGCTGACCACGCTGCTGCGCGGCCTGGGCGTGGAGGAACTGTCCAAGCCCGAGCTCACCGGCGAGTGGGAATACAAGCTGGCGCAGATGGAGCAGGGCCGCCTGAGCCGCGACGAGTTCATGCGCGAGATCGCCCGCATGACCGAGCACATCGTGCGCAAGGCCAAGGAATACGACCGCGACACCGTGCCCGGCGACTACGCCACGCTGTCCGCGCCGTGCCCCAACTGCGGCGGCATCGTGCGCGAAAACTACCGCCGCTTCGCCTGCACCGGCAAGTCCGGCAGCGGGCAGGACGCCTGCGGCTTCTCCTTCACCAAGTCGCCCGCCGGCCGCACCTTCGAGCTGGCCGAGGCCGAGCAGCTGGTGCGGGACAAGCACATCGGCCCGCTGGAAGGCTTCCGCTCCAAGGCCGGCTGGCCCTTCGTGGCCGAGATCGTGCTCAAGCACAGCGACGAGGACAACAACTGGAAGCTGGAGTTCGACTTCGGCGACGACGGCAAGGACCCGGCCGAGACCGGCGAGATCATCGATTTCGGCGCGGCGCCCTCGCTCGGCCCCTGCCCGAAATGCGGCGCGGCGGTGCACGAGCTGGGCGCCAACTACGTGTGCGAACGCTCGGTGCCCACCGCCGCACAGCCCGCGCCCAGCTGCGACTTCAAGACCGGCAAGGTGATCCTGCAACAGCCGGTGGACGAGGAGCAGGTGCGCAAGCTGCTGGCCACCGGCAAGACCGACCTGCTCGACAAGTTCGTCAGCATGCGCACGCGCCGCTCGTTCAAGGCCTTCCTCGCCTGGAATGCGGAAGAGGGCAAGGTGACTTTCGAGTTCGAGCCGCGCGCCTCCAAGTTCCCGCCGCGCAAGACGGCCTCGGCGGCGCCGGCCCGCGCGCCGGCCGCGAAGAAGGCGGCGGCCAAGACCGCGACGGCGAAAGCCCCGGCCGTCAAGAAGGCGCCGGCCGCCAAGAAGACCGCCGCGCCCAAGGCGCCGCGCAAGACCAGCGCCGCCGCGGGCCGCCAGCCCAGCCCGGCGCTCGCGGCGGTGATCGGTCCGGAGCCGGTGGCCCGGCCGGAGGTCATCAAGAAGCTGTGGGACTACATCAAGGCCCACGGCCTGCAGGACGCGAAGGACAAGCGCGCCATCAACGCCGACGACAAGCTGCGCCCGCTGTTCGGCCGCGACCAGGTGTCGATGTTCGACCTGGCCGGCATCATCGGGAAGAACCTGGAAGGCTGATCCGCGCGCGCAGCCGCCGCTGGGGCTGCCGGCGGTCGGCGGCGTGCGTCAGCCGCGGCGGCGCAGCAGCGCCTGCCGCAGCAGCCGCGAGGCGCGGTCGCGGATGCGTCCCGGCATCTGCCGCAGCGCGCGGCGCGGATGCAGCCGCGCGGTGGCGCAGGCCCACAGGAAGTCGTGCAGGATCGGCGTGTCGTTGATGGTGTCGGTGCTGCCGTACTTGTGGAATTCCGGGTGCCACTGCGTGGCCGCGATGTAGCTGTGGCTGCCCTGGTCGGGCCGGCGGCGGATCGCCTCCGGCACCCGGTCGGGCAGGCTCCAGGCCTCCACCTCGAAGCCCGGCGCCAGGTTCTTGATGCCCTGGTGGTGGATGCTGTTGACCCGCGCCTGCGCCACGCCCGGGTACATCTGCGCCAGGCGCGTGCCGGCGACGATCTCGATGCCGTGGAAGTTCTGGTCGTAGGCCACGGGGTCGCGGTGGCGCAGCGTCTCGGGGTGGCCGTGCTGTTCCTCGATGTCCTGGTAGAGCGAGCCGCCGAACGCCACGTTGATCAGCTGCAGCCCGCGGCAGACGCCGAAGATCGGCTTGCCGGCCTGCTCGAAGGCCTCCACCAGCGCCAGGTCGTACAGGTCGCGGATGCGGTCGCCGATCCAGGCCTCCTTGAGCGGCTCCTCACCATAGCTGCCCGGCCACACGTCGGCGCCGCCGTGCATCACCACGCCGTCCAGCCATTCGGCGTAGTGGGCCAGGCTGGTGTCGCCGCGCGCCGTGTCGCCGGTGGGGCAGGGCACCATCACCACCATGGCGCCGGCCGACATCAGCCAGTGGCAGATGGACTGCTCCACGTACTGCAGCGTCTTGTTGGTGAACAGCGAGCGGCCCGGATCGGCGTGCTGGAAGCAGGCCGACAGGCCGATCTTGAGGCGGGCGGACACGGGCGGCGAGCCGCCGGCCTGGGGCGAGCGCGGGGCGAGGGACATGCCGCCATCGTGCGCCTTGCCGCTGCCGGAGCCTGTCGGCCGAGGGCCCGTTTTGCGGGCAGGTGGCGGCAAGTATCGTGCCACGCAGCTACAATCCCGCGGTTTTGCTCCGGGCGGCCTGTCTGCGCGGTGCGACGTTCAAGCGTTGAGATCGTGGCGATCCGTTTGTGGTGTCGCCACCCCTGACAGTTGTGCGCCCGCCTTTTCCATCCCACCGGCTCGGGCGCCGGCAGCGGACACCGGCACCAGACCGGGACCCTGCCTCCGAGAGGACACAGGACATGGCGAAGGAAGAACTGATTGAAATGCAAGGGGCAGTCACCGAAGTGCTGCCCGACTCGCGTTACCGCGTGACGCTGGAAAACGGCCACGAAGTCATCGCCTACAGCGGTGGCAAGGTGCGCAAGAACCACATCCGCATCATCCTGGGCGACAAGGTGTCGCTGGAGATGTCGCCCTATGACCTGAGCAAGGGCCGCATCACCTTCCGCCACCTGGAGCGCCGCGGCCCGCCGCCGGAAGGCTCGCGCCGCTGATCGATCCGGTGCCCGCGCGGCCGCTGGCGGTTCGCGCTGCGCCCTTTACGCCCTTCGCGCCGATGGCGGCTTCGGCAAACGCCGGTCTTGTGGCGGTGCGGGGTTTCGCGCGAAGGCGTCTCGCTTCACGCTACAGGGGGTCTCGCAGGAGACCTTTTCTTTTGACGACCCGGGGTCTCGCAGGAGGCCCTTTCTTGTTTGTGCCCATGGACGGCGAAGACCAGCAGACCGAGATCCCTCCCTCCTTCCTCGCGCTGTACGCCGATGCCCGCCAGCGCCTGCGCGAGCCGCTGGCCGTGGTGCGCCAGCGCTACGAACTGTGCGAGGACCTGGCGCAGCTGCTCACCGGCCAGGCGCTGGCCCTGTCGCAGGGCGGCTCGGTGGGCGACCAGGAGGTGCTGCAGCGCTGCCTGGCCGGGCTGCGCAGCGCCGACTCGGGCCTCTCCGGCGACGAGGCCGGCTGGACGGTGCAGCGCCTGGCCGAACTGCTGGGCTGGGGCTGGATCGAGACGGGGACGCGGGCGGACTGATCGATCCGGACCCCGTTCGGGCTCAGACGGAGACGCGGGCGAGCAGATCAACCCGGACCCCGTTCGGGCTGAGCCTGTCGAAGCCGGGGCAAGCCCTGTCCTGCGCGCCGTTCTGCCCTTCGACAGGCTCAGGGCGAACGGGATAAGGCGACAGGCTCAGGGTAAAAGCGGTCAGGCGCCAGGCTCGGGGCGAACGGAGCAAGACCACAGGCGCGGTGCCAGCGGGCAAGGCGCATGTCACTGCCGCACAGGCGCCACGCGCGCGCCGGGCTTTCACGGTAGGCTTCGGCGCTGGAGACACCACCCCGAACGCGCCCCTACGTGGCGCGCCCGCGCCGCCCATGACCTCACCCTCTTCCGCCAGCCCCGGCGCGCCGCCGTCCGCGACGCACAGCGCCTGGCTCATGCTCGTCGTCCTCAGCACCGGCTTCGCCCTCAGCCAGGCCTTCCGCACCGTGGCGGCCATCATGGCGGCGCCGCTGGCCACGGAATTCCGGCTCAGCCCGCAGAACCTGGGGCTGTTCGCCGGTGCCTTCCATTTCGCCTTCGGCGCCATGCAGCTGTTCATGGGCATCGGCATCGACCTGCACGGCGTGCGGCGCACGGTGCTGGTGGCCTTTCCGCTGGCCATCGGGGGCGCCGTGCTGTCGGCGCTGGCGCCCAGCTTCGGCGTGCTGGTGGCGGGCCAGGTGCTGATCGGCATCGGCTGCGCGCCGGCCTTCCTGGTGTGCACGGTCTTCATCGCCCGGCATTTCGCGCCGGAACGCTTCGCCGCCGTCTCCGGCGCCATCCTGGGCCTGGGCAGTTGCGGCATGCTGGTCACCGGCACGCCGCTGGCGTGGCTGATCGAGGCCAGTTCCTGGCGCATGGGCTTCTGGGTGCTGGCCGCCGCGGCCCTGGCGGCCTGGGGCGCCATTGCGGCTTTCGTGCACGAGCCGCCGATGGCGGCGACCGCGCCGCGCGAGTCGCTGGGCCGCGCTGTGCGCACCTTCGCCGGCCTGCTGCTGGTGCGGCACACGCTGGGCATCGTGGCGCTGGGCCTGGTGACCTATGCCTCCTTCGTCGCGCTGCGCGGGCTGTGGCTGGGGCCGATGCTGATGCAGCGGCACGGCTTCTCGCTGGTGGCCAGCGGCAACGTGGCGCTGCTGATGACGCTGATCGCCATCGCCGGTCCGCCGCTGTTCGGCCGGCTGGACCCGGGCCCGGAGCGGCGTCGCCGCTGGCTGGTCGGCTTCACCGTCGCCTGCGCCGCGCTGTTCGCGGTGCTGGCGTTCGACGCGCATGCGGGCGTGGACATCGCGCTGGCGCTGGCCATCGGCCTGCTGTCGGGCTACATGGTGCTGCAGTACCCGGACGTGAAGAACGCCTACCCGGTGGCCGTGACCGGGCGGGCGATGGCGCTGTTCACCATGGCGATGTTCCTGGGCGTGGCGCTGATGCAGTGGGTGACGGGGGCCATCGCCACGGCGGCGCAGGCGCGCGGCATCGAGCCTTTTCAGGCGGTGTTCGGCGCCATCGCGCTGATGCTGGCGGGCGGGGCGCTGGCCTACCGGCTGCTGCCGCAGCCGCCGCGGCAGGGGTGACGGGGCTTTCGCAGCGCTGTGGGTCTGGCGCGGGCCCCCTCTCCCCAACCCCTCTCCCGCGAGGGGAGAGGGGCTCCGTAGGGCGAGACGGGTTTTTGGGCGAGGGGGGAGGGCCAGGTTCGGCGGTGAAGGAGTGCTCGGCGGATCAAGCCTTGCGGCGGCGCTTCCAGAACTTCGGCGCGTCTTCCAGCCGGCGCAGGGCCTGGCCGGCCTTCTTCGCCGTGCGCGGCTGCTGCGCGGCGATCCAGCCGACGGCGAACCAGGCGTGGGCGTCCTGCTCGGCCGCCTGCTCGTACAGGCGACGCGCGGTGGCCTGGTCGTTGAACAGGCCCAGCACGTCCTGCACCGGGCGCAGGCGCGCCAGGTAGCGCCCGGTGCGCGCCTCGTCCAGCAGCGGCGCGACGAACTCGGCGAGGTAGCGCAGGCGCTTGAGGCGCTTGCGGGTGGCGTGGCGCTGCTCGTCGTCCAGCGTGTCGAAGCGCCCGGCGTCGCGCAGCGACTGGCGGTGCAGGCGCCGCAGGCGGCGGCGCAGGTGGGCCTGGGTCGCGTCGGCGTCGAGCGGGGCGGGCGGGTCGTCCCGCTCCTCGCTGGGGCCGTCCTGCGCTTCGTCCGCCTTGGGCGCGCCGCCTTCGCCGGCCGGGCGGGCGGTGTCGGCCTCGGGATGACGGTCGGCCTGGCCCTCTGCACCGTGACCGGCCTGCGCGACGGCGGGCCGTCCGAGTTCGGGCCCGCCGGCCGCATGGCCGACCAGGGCCACGAGCACGCCCTGGAAGGCGGGGTCGCGCACGGCCTGCGCGGGCGTGGGCGCGTCCGGCGCCGGTGGCAGCCGCACCGGCGGCGCGCCGGTGCCGGCCAGCCATTCGCGCGACTGGGCCATCACCTGCGTGCGGTCGCGCTCGGCGCCCAGCGCGCGGAAGGTGGCCGTCAGCGGCGCCTGCCAGGCGGGGTCGAAGCCGGGGGCCAGCGGCGCCAGTTCGCGCAGCGCCGTGCGCAGGCGGCGCAGGCCCACGCGCAGCTGGTGGATCTGGTCCTCGTCCTCGCTGCCTTCGGCGATCTCGCTGGCGTTGGGCAGCACCTGGGCCAGGCAGGCGGCCAGCACGCGCCGCTGCACCTCGGCGCCATCGGGCGACCCGGCGCCGTCGAAGCCGGGAGGACGGGCGTTCACGGCAGGCACGCGATCGATGCCGCGCATCAGCCGCTCGCCGCGCTCGGCCTTGGACACGGTGCCCAGCCACAGCCCATGGCGCTGCGCCCAGGCGCGCGCGAGCGTCACCAGGCCCGGCAGGGGGCCGCCCAGCAGCTCCAGCTCGAGTTCGCACACGGCCACCTCCCGCGGCGCGCCACCGCCCGGGTCGGCGGCGAGGATGCGGCCCTGGTCGAGTGCCAGCTCCACGGTGGCGCCGTCCTGCCGCAGTTCGCGCGTGAGCCGCCAGATGTCGGTGGCAAAGGTCTGCACCAGCGGCTCGCCGGCCTTGGCCAGCACGCGGGCCAGGCGCCCGCCGACCTCGGTGTCCGCATGGCGCTGCAGGTCGGGCTGCAGCATGCCGTCGTCGGCGGTGTCGGCGTCGTCCAGCGGCGCGTTGTGCTCCAGCCGGTGCAGCAGGCCGTGGCCGGCCGCCTTCACCGTCTGCACCCAGCGCTCGCCTTCCTGCCGCAGGCGCAGCGCCATGCCGGCGCGTGCCAGGGCGCTGCCGGGCGTGTCGAAATAGCGGGCCTGCAGCCGGGTGCGCTGCACGGGGCCCTTGTGCAGCTCGGCCTCCAGGGCGGCCAGGCGCTCGGGCGGGATGTGAAACTTGAATTCGATTTCCATGGGAGCCTTGGTACGGGTCGCAGCAGGGTGCCGCCGTCGGCGCCCACCGGCACGGGCGCTCGGCCGACAGGCCGCCCGGCCGTCGGTCCCCACAATGCGCCGCGCCCGGGCCGCCGAAGCCGGCCTTCGGGCGTGCCATTGTCCCCACTGAAACGAGCCCTTCCGCCATGCGCCTCAAAGCCACCAACTTCCTCAAGCTGGACTGCAGCCAGCCCTGTCCCGTCGTCGCCATGCTGCGCCCGCGCAGCGGCCTGGCGCAGTGGGTGGTGAGCGAGCAGTACCACCTGCGCCCCTGGGTGCCCACGGTGGAATACGTGGACCCGTACGGCAACCTTGGCCAGCGTTTCGTGGTGCCCGCCGGCGGCATGGAGATCGAGGTGCAGGTGGAGATGGAGACCGAGGACGCGCTCGCCGTCGAGCCCGCCGCCGCGACGACGCCGGTGGACCAACTGCCCGATGCCGCGCTGATGTACCTGCTGCCCAGCCGCTACTGCCCCTCGGACCGGCTGGCCGGCCGCGCACGCGAGATCGTGGGCGACGCCCAGCCCGGCTATGCGCAGGTGGAGGCGATCCGCCGCTGGATCCACGACAACATCACCTACGAATACGGCGTGAGCGACGCCAGCACCGACGCGCAGGGCACGCTCGACCTGGGCAAGGGCGTGTGCCGCGACTTCTCGCACGTGGGCATCGCGCTCACGCGGGCGCTGCAGATCCCGGCGCGGCAGGTGGTGGGCTACCTGTACAAGCTGGACCCGATGGACATGCACGCCTGGTTCGAGGCCTTCATCGGCGGGCGCTGGTACACCTTCGATGCCACGCAGGCCGAGCCGCGCGGCGGTCGCCTGGTGGTGGGCTACGGCCGCGATGCGGCGGACGTGGCCTTCATCTCCAACTACGGCGAGGTCGAGGTCGAGGAGATGCGCGTGACGGTCGAGCAGGTGGTCTGACCACCGGCGCGACCGCTGCACCTTCAACGCCAGCCGCGGTGCCAGCCATAGACCGGGTGGTACCAGCCCCAGCCGTAGTGCGGGTGGTAGTGCCACACGTAGCCGGGGGCCGGCATCGCATAGGTGGGCGCCACGTACACCACGCCGGGCGGCGTGACCACCACCGGGCGGGCCTCCACCCGCACCGGCGCGGGCGGTGCGACCACGCAGCCGGCCAGCAATGCGGGCAGGGCCGCCAGGGCCCAGAGGCGGCGCGCGGCGGGGCGCGAAAGAAGGGGGGAATGCAGGCGCGTCATGATCGTCGACCGGGCCGTGCCCGGTGTGAATGGCAGTGACGATTCAACGCGTCGACGTCGCCGGCCGGCGGACCGGTGCCGTGTAAAGCCCGGTTTACTCAGCCGCGTGTCAGTTCGCGCTCAGCCCACTGTCAGTGGGCTCGGGCGGCATCCGCTCCGGCCGGGCGGCTTGGTCCGAAGCTTCTCAGCTGTGCGCCTTGCGCGCCAGGCGCCGCTGGCGCGACTGCTTCTGCAGCCGCTTCTGCCATTGCGAGGCCATCACGCTCAGCACCGTCGCGCCGCCCAGCAGCAGCAGCTGGCGCGCCAGGTCGCGGGTGGCGCCCTGCAGCCGGCGGTCGACTTCGTCGCGGGCCTCGCCGGTCTGGGCCAGGACCGTGGCTGGTGCCGGCGGCGCGGGTGCCACCTCGTGCGGCAGGGGCGGCAGGTCGGCATCGCCCTTGCGCGGCACCTCGGGCGGTGCGGCCGTCGCGGCTGCCAGGCGCGCATCGGCCACCGAGCCGTGCTCCAGCGCATACACCTTGGTGAACTCGGCGCCCAGCAGGAAGATCTGCGCCGCGTAGTACACCCACACCAGCAGCACCACCAGCGAGCCCGCGGCGGCGAAGGACTCGGTCATGCCGCTGCGCCCCAGGTAGAGCGCGATGGCCGTCTTGCCGATCTGGAACAGCATCGAGGTCACGGCCGCGCCCACCCACACGTCGCGCCAGGCGATGCGCGTGGTGGGCATGAACTTGTAGATCATGGCGAACAGCAGCGTCATGATCGCGAAGGAGATCGCGATGTTGAGCAGCTGCAGCAGCAGCTCCCAGCCCGGCAGCAGTGCGCCCACCCAGCTGCCCATGGCCGCCAGGAAGGCCGACACCAGCAGCGACACCATGAGCAGAAAGGCCAGCCCCAGGATCAGCCCGAAGGACAGCACCCGCGCCCGCAGCACCGACCACACGCCCTGGGGCTTGGCCGACTGCGGCACGTGCCAGATGCGGTCGAGGGCGCTCTGCAGCTCGGCGAACACCGTGGTCGCACCGACGATCAGCACGCCGACGCCGATCATGCCCGCCACCAGGCCCTTGCCCGGCTCGCTGGCGCTGCGGATGAGGCCCTGCACGGCGATGGCCGCCTCGCGACCGATCAGGCCCGAGAGCTGGCCGACGATTTCGCCCTGCACCGCCTCACGGCCGAACAGGGCTCCGGCCACCGCGATCACGATCACGAGCAGCGGCGCCAGCGAGAACAGGGTGTAGTAGCTGATGGCGGCCCCCATGCTGGGGGCGAAGTCGTCGCTCCAGGCGACGACGGCTTTCTTGCAGAGGGAAAAGAGTTGCTTGAAGGTCATGGCGGCGGCTTCCTGGATGGCGCGGCGTGGGCCTTTGCCGCCTTCAGCGGCGGGGCCCGGTGGCGCCAGTGTGGGCCGCTTCCGACACCGTGTGCATCCGCCAAGCTGCGTCAACGCAGGTAGGCCAACGGCGATGCCGCGTCCCTTGGCGCCCGCGGCGCGTGCTGGCGATCAGGCCGGTGCGGCACCGCCGCCGGCCAGGTGGCGGGCCACGTCGGTGGCGCGGTCGCCCACGGCCGCGACGGCCGCGCGCAGGCGCGTCTCGTCGATGTCCATGCGCCGTGCCCATTCGGCGACGGCGGCGTCGGACTGCATGTCGATGCGGTCGGGGTCGTTGCCGGCGGGCGCCAGCAGGGTGTGGTCGTCGGGCATGGCGAAGGCCTCCTTGAAGATGGGTCTGCAGCATGCGGCGGCCGATGCACCGTGGCTGTAGGTGGCCCGAGGGGCAGGTTGCGCGCGCCGTCCTGCGCGCGGCCCGAAGTGCTTCAGCCGGCCGAGGCGTTGCGCACGAAGCTCACGACCAGCGTGCGCCCCGGTGGCGTGGACTGGCGCAGCACCTCCAGCCGGCCGCCATGGCTGCGGACCGCCTCGCGCAGGCGGGCCTCGCTGCCGGCCGCATCCGGGGCGACCGGTTCATCGCACGCCGAAGCGCCGTCATCCGCCGGTGGCGCCGCATCGGGCGCGCCATGCGCTGCGGCACCGGCGCCCGTCGGGGCATGCACGGCGATGCGAAAACGCTCGGCCTCGATGATCGAGGCCACGATCAGCCCGCCGCCCGGCTGCGCGATCGCTGCCGCCTCCGCCACCAGCCGTCCGACCAGCTGCGCGAGCCGGTCCGGATCGGCCTGGCAGTGGCCCTCGCCGAGCCTGTCGTGTTCCAGCGGATGGCCGGGAAAGGCCTGGGCCAGGGTCTCCACGCACTGCGCCACCAGCGCATGCAGGGCCACCGGGCGCGGCGCTTCGCCGGCGCGCGTGGCGGCCTGGGCCTCGGCGATGCGCTGGTCGATCAGTTGCTGGGCGCGCTCGCCCGCGCTGTCGATGTGGTCCAGCACCTGCTGCTGCTGGGCGTCGAGCGGGCTTCGGCGCAGCAGCTCGGTGCCCAGGCGGATGGCACCGAGCGGGTTGCGCAGGTCGTGGCTGAGCCGCGCGAGCTGGCGCTCGAGCTGGTGCACCTGGGCCTGCAGCGCCTCGCGTGTGGCCTCCAGCGTCTGGAGGCTGGCAATGGCGGTGCCCTCCGCCGTCGGGCCGCGGTGCGGCCGGCCGTCGGCGGGCGGGACGGAAGTCACGGAGTCGGGACGGGGCATGGGCGCTCCTGGAACGCAGCAAAGGCGGACGGGGGTCGGGTCGGGGGCCTGCAGCCGCGAGGTAGCTGGGCGGTTCGGCATGGTCCGTGCCATCCGGGCGGGCGCCGATGCGCCGGCGGCGCCACCGCGAGTAGGCGCAGGACGACGCCCGTTGCTGCGCGCCGGTGCCGCCGCCCGCACGCCCGCCTCGGGCCGTGCCGCCGACCCTCGCCGGGCAGGCCCGTGGGGCTTCGCGCAAAATCGGCCGCCCGGCAGCCGGGGCCCGCGCCCACGGCCGCCCTCAGGACACACAGAAAAGAAAGCACCGCGACACCATGCAGATCACCCAAGACACTGTCGTCAGCCTGCGCCTGCGCGTGGCCGACGCCCAGACCGGCCAGTTGCTCGACGCCCCCAAGGACCCCGTGGTCTACCTGCACGGCGGCTACGGCAACATCCTGCCTGCCATCGAGGCGGCCCTGGACGGCCAGGCCGCCGGCCACCAGGCCACGCTGACGCTGCCGGCCGAACAGGCCTTCGGCGCACGCGACGAGGCGCTGCTGCGCACCATTCCCAAGAGCGAATTCCCGCCCGGCGTGAAGGTGGGCGGCCAGCTGCGCGGCCAGCTCGACAACGGCGAGCCGCACGTGTTCAACGTGGTCAAGATCAAGGGCCCGGAGGTGCTGCTGGACGGCAACCATCCCTGGGCCGGGCGCAGCCTGCGCTTCCAGCTGAACGTGACCGGCGTGCGCGCCGCCACGGGTGAGGAGATCGCCCACCGGCACGTGCATGGCGACGGCGGCCACCATCACTGACGCGGCGCCGCCGCAATAAGCAAGAGGGGCCCCGCGGGGCCCCTCTTCGTTGGCGGATGGCGTGCCCTTCGGCACGCCGGTCGCGCATCACTCCTCCACGAAGGCCTCTTCCCGCTTGGACTTCACCGCCGGCAGCAGCACGATGGTCAGCAGCGCCAGGGCGGCGACCAGCAGGCCGGCCGAGATCGGGCGCGTCACCAGCACGCTCCAGCTGCCGCGCGACAGCAGCAGCGCGCGTCGCAGGTTCTCTTCCATCATCGGCCCCAGGATGAAGCCCAGCAGCAGCGGCGCCGGCTCCACCCGCAGCTTGATGAACACGTAGCCCACGAAGCCGAAGATCGCCACCATCCACACGTCGAAGGTGTTGTTGTTGGTCGAGTACACGCCGATGGCGCAGAACAGCACGATGGCCGGGAACAGCAGGCGGTAGGGCACCTTCAGCAGCTTGATCCACATGCCGATCAGCGGCAGGTTCAGGATGATCAGCATCAGGTTGCCCAGCCACATCGAGGCGATCAGGCCCCAGAACAGTTCCGGGTTGCTGGTCATCACCTGCGGGCCGGGCTGGATGTTGTGGATGGTCATGGCACCCACCATCAGCGCCATCACCGGGTTGGGCGGGATGCCCAGCGTCAGCAGCGGGATGAACGACGTTTGTGCACCGGCGTTGTTGGCCGACTCGGGGCCCGCCACGCCGCGGATGTTGCCGCGACCGAAGGGCACTTCGCCGGGGTTCATCTTCAGCTTCTTCTCCAGCGCATACGAGGCGAAGGAGGCCAGCAGCGCACCGCCGCCCGGCAGGATGCCCAGGGCCGAGCCCAGCGTCGTGCCGCGCAGCACGGCCGGCGCCATGCGCTTGAAGTCGTCGCCGGTGGGCCACAGGCCCTTCACCTTGCTGGTGAAGATCTCGCGCTCCTCGTCGCCCTGCGACAGGTTGCCGATGATTTCGCCATAGCCGAACACCCCCATCGACACCACGATGAAGCCGATGCCGTCGGTCAGCTCCGGAATGTCGAAGCTGAAGCGCGCCACGCCGGAGTTGACGTCGGTGCCCACCAGGCCCAGCAGCAGGCCCAGCACCACCATGGCGATGGCCTTGAGCAGCGAGCCGGAGGCCAGCACCACCGCGCCGATCAGGCCCAGCACCATCAGGCTGAAGTATTCGGCCGGGCCGAACTTGAAGGCCAGCTCGGTCAGCGGCGGCGCGAAGGCGGCCAGGATGACCGTGCCCACGCAGCCGGCGAAGAAGGAGCCCAGGCCCGCCGCCGCCAGCGCGGGGCCCGCCCGACCCTGCCGCGCCATCTGGTAGCCGTCGATGCAGGTCACCACCGAGGACGATTCGCCCGGCAGGTTGACCAGGATGGCCGTGGTCGATCCGCCGTACTGCGCCCCGTAGTAGATGCCCGCCAGCATGATCAGCGCCGACACCGGCGGCAGCGCATAGGTGGCCGGCAGCAGCATGGCGATGGTGGCGACCGGGCCGATGCCCGGCAGCACGCCGATCAGCGTGCCCAGGATGCAGCCGATCAGGCAATAGAGCAGGTTGGTCCAGGTGACGGCGACGCCGAAGCCCGTGGCCAGGTTGGAGATCAGGTTGAAGTCCATGGTTGTCGTTCTTTCCCGATCAGCCCGAAATGAAGGTGGGCCACACCTGGATCTGCAGCTTGAGCGCCACGATGAAGGCCAGGTAGCTGCCCACGGCGAGCACCACCGCCAGGATCAGCGAGTCGCGCAGCTTGAACTGGTTGCCCGCCATGCTGGCGATGATGGTGAGGGCGAAGATGGCGATGATCAGCCCCATGGCCGGCAGCCCGATGCTGGGCAGGCCGCCCAGCAGCACGCCGAAGGCCAGGTTGGCGCCGAGCACGAAGGCCAGCGGCTTCCAGGCCCAGCGGCCGATCCTGCCGCCGTCGGCGGTCTCGACCACCATCGACTGCAGCGAGATCACGGCACCGATGAGCGCGAGCAGCACCCCCAGCATGAGCGGAAAATAGCCCGGGCCCATGCGGGCCCCGTCACCGATGGTGTAGTTGGTGGAGCCGACCGCGAACGTAGCGCCCACGGCCATGAACATCACACCGGAAAAAAAGTCAGCCTGGCTTTTGATGGCCATTTCTTGCTTCTCCACGAGTCCTTGTTGAAACGGGGGCGAGGGTCGTCGCCCGAGGCTGACCATTGGCTGACTTGGCGTGTAGGGACAAGCGCGTAAGCAGTCTCCACATCGGCGCGGAGAGAATGGGTCTTGATGCGTTGAAGAGATTGATTTCATTGCTATGAAAGTCATAGCAATTTTTCGGGCGACCGGCCTTCGGGACGGCGCTTTTTTCCTGACTGGAGACAGACCGAGATGACTGCCACCCGCCGCGACTTCGTCGCTTCCTCCCTTGCCGCCGCCGGCCTTGCGCTGGCCGGCGCCCCGGCCTTCGCCCAGTCCGACTGGCCGGCCAAGCCGATCCGGCTGATCGTGCCCTTCCCGCCCGGGGGCGGCACCGACATCCTGTCGCGCCTGGTCGCCAACAAGCTCACCGAGGTCAGCAAGTGGACCGTGGTGCCCGACAACCGCGGCGGCGCCGGCGGCACCATCGGCATCGCCGAGGCGGCACGCGCCCAGCCCACGGGCTACGACCTGGTGATGGGCCAGAAGGACAACATGGTCGTGGCGCCCTGGCTCTACAAGAACCTGAGCTACGACCCGGTGAAGGACCTCACCGCCGTGGCCCACGTGGCCTACACGCCGGTGGTGATCGTGGTGCGCACCGAATCGCGCTTCAAGACGCTCAAGGACGTGGTCGACGCCGCCCGCGCCCAGCCCGACAGCGTGACCTTCGGCTCGCCGGGCAACGGCACCACCATCCATCTGGCCGGCGAGATCTTCAAGACCGCCGCCAGGATCCAGATCCGCCACGTGCCCTACAAGGGCAGCAACGCCGCCATGATGGACGTGCTGGCCGGCAACGTGGACCTGCTGGTCTCGTCGCTGCCCTCGGCCATCGCGCAGATCAAGGCCGGCAAGCTGCGCCCGCTGGCCGTCACGTCCGCCAAGCGCAGCACCTCGCTGCCCGACATCCAGACCGTGGCCGAGCTGGGTTACGGCAAGGACTTCGACGTCAGCACCTGGTACGGTCTCTTCGCGCCGGCGGGCACGCCCAAGGCGGTGGTCGACAAGGTCAATGCCGAGGTCAACAGGCTGCTGGCGCGGCCCGACGTGCAGGCCGCCATCCACGAGCAGGGCGCGGAATACCAGGCCATGTCCACCACCGAGTTCGCCACGCTGGTGAAGGACGACGTGGCCAAGTGGAAGGGCATCGTCCAGGCCTCGGGCGCGCGCATCGAGTAAGGCGGCGCGTTCGAGGGGAACGCGGCGGACGGCCGGCGGCGTTCGGCTGGCCGTCAGCCGGTGCTGCCCACAATGCGCCCATCGATCCGATGGGAGCCTCCGGCATGGACCTGCAGCAACTGATCTCCGAATTCGCCGCCTCGCCGCATGGCGAGCAGGCGATGGCCTCGCTCACCGACCAGGGCGTCGACCCGGGCGACGCGCAGGACTACCTGGGCCATGCCGTCACGGCCGCCTCGGAGCATGCCCAGGCGCAACAGCAGGGCGGCAGCGGTGGCGGCCATAGCTTCCTGGCCGGCTTCGCGGCCGGGCTGCTGCACGGCGACGGCTTCTTCAAGTCCCTGGTCGATGGCGGCGAAGGCGTGCTCACGGGCCGCATCGCCGAAAGCCTGGCCAACCGCGCCGGCCTCGATGGCGGCACCGCCGCCACGGTGGCCGCAGCGTTGACGCCCTACGTCGTCGCCTTCCTCCGGCAGAAGATGGGCTGAGCGGGCCCAGGCGCCCCTGCTCAGAACGACGTCCCAATCTGGAACTGGAAGCGCTGCGTGCGGTCGGCCGTGATGCCCGCGGCCGTGTCCGCCTTCTGGTAGCGCACCGGCACCGCATAGGCCAGGCTCAGCGGCCCCAGCGGCGAGAGCCAGCTCACGCCCAGGCCCACCGAAGCGCGCAGGCGCTGCTGCGCCTGCCACTGCGCATCGGTCAGCGAGGCCGTGCGGTCGGCGAACACGTTGCCGGCGTCGAAGAAGCCGAAGAGCCGCAGCGTGCGGTCGTTGCCCGCGCCGGGGAAGGGCGTGCTCAGTTCCGCGTTGACGACGGCCTTGCGCAGGCCGCCCAGCGCGCCGGCCGTCACGCTGTCGCGCGGGCCGAGCGAGTTGCTCTCGAAGCCGCGCACCGAGCCCAGGCCGCCGGCGTAGAAGTTCTTGAACACCGGGTAGGTGTCGCCGCCCAGCGCCCGCGCCCAGCCCAGTTCGCCGTTGAGCGCGAAGGTGTACTGACGGCTGATCGGGAAGTAGCGCTGGTACTGGTAGCTGCTCTTGAGGTAGCGCGCGCCCGAGGCCACGCCCCATTCGGCATTGGCGTTCTGCAGCGTGCCGCGGGTGGGCGTGAGAGCGCTGTCGCGGGTGTCGCGCGACCAACCGACGGTCAGCGGCACGCCGGTGATGGCATCGCGTGCGCACACCACGCTGGGTGCCGTGCCCGTGCACTGGAAGTAGTCCAGATAGGCCTGCGGCGTGGCCGTGTAGACATAGCTGCCATCGACCAGCGTGTAGGCACCGTTGCTGCCGGGCTTGAAGGAATAGCGCTCCAGCCCGATGCCGAAGAACACGCGGTTCAGTTCGTCGAAGGGCACGCCGAACTTGAGCGACACGCCCTGGGTGGTGAGCTTGTAGTTGCCGTCGGCCGAGTACGTGGGCCGCGTGGTGTTCTGGTAGACGCTGATGGCGCGCGAGATGCCGTCGGCCGTGAAGTACGGATCGACCGCCGACACCGACACCGAGGTGCTGTACGAGCCGAGGCTCGCGTTCAGCCCCAGGTAGTTGCCGGAGCCGAACACGTTCTCCTGCGTGATGCCGAAGTTCAGCGTCACCTTGTCGGTGCTGGAGTAGCCCGCGCCCAGGTTGAGCGAGCCGGTGGGCTTTTCCTTCACGTCCACCATCAGGTCCACCATGTCGGGCGAGCCGGGCACCTCCTGCGTCTGGATGTCCACCTCGCTGAAGTAGCCCAGCCGGTCCAGCCGGTCGCGCGAGAGCTTGATCTTGTCGCCCTCGTACCAGGCCGATTCGTACTGCCGCATCTCGCGGCGGATCACCTCGTCGCGGGTGCGCGCATTGCCGCCCACGACGATGCGGCGCACGAAGGCGCGCTGGCGCGGCTGGCCCTTGAACACCATCGTCACGCGGTGGTTCGCGCGGTCGGCATCGGGCACGGCCTCCACCCGGGCGAAGGCGAAGCCGAAGCGCGCGTAGTGTTCGGTGAAGGCGCGCACGGTGTCGGCCACGTCCTGGCCGTTGTAGACCTCGCCCGGGCGCACCGTCACCAGCGACTGGAAGTCGCCCTCGCGGCCCAGGTAGTCGCCGTCGAGCCTCACGCCGGCCACCACGAAGCGCTCGCCCTCGCTGATGTTGACCGTCAGCGTGAGCGACTGCCGATCCGCCGACAGCGCCACCTGCGTGGAGTCGATGCGGAAGTCCATGTAGCCCCGCGTCAGGTAGTACTGGCGCAGCGTCTCCAGGTCCGCATCGAGCTTGGCGCGCGAATAGCGGTTGGACTTGGTGTACCAGCTCATCCAGTTGCCGGCGTCCAGGTCGAACAGGCCCAGCAGCGTCTTCTCGCCGAAGGCCCTGGCCCCCACCACCCGCACCTCGGTGATGCGGGCCGGCTCGCCTTCGTCCACCGTGAAGCTGATGTTGACGCGGTTGTGCTCCAGCGGCGTGGCGGTGGTCTGCACGCGGGCGCTGTAGTAGCCCTTGCCGATGTACTGGCGCTTGAGCTCCTGCTCGGCGCGGTCGGCCAGGGCCTTGTCGTAGGGCTGGCCCTCGGCCAGGCCGACCTCGCGCAGGGCCTTGGTCATGGCCTGCCTGTCGAACTCCTTGGCGCCCTCGAAGTCCACGCCGGCGATGGTGGGGCGCTCTTCGACGATCACCACCAGCACGTTGCCCGAGACGTCGAGCCGCACGTCCTTGAACAGGCCCAGTTCGTACAGCGCGCGGATGGCGGCCGAGCCGCGGTCGTCGGTGTAGGTGTCGCCCACGTGCAGGGGCAGGGCATGGAAGACCGTGCCGGCTTCCACCCGCTGCAGGCCTTCGACCCGCAGGTCGCGGATGGTGAAGGGCTCGGCCGCGTGGGCCAGGTGCGTGCCGGCGGCGAGGACGAGGACGCCGAGGGCGGCCTGCAGCCGCCGGGCGTGAAAGAAAAGGCGCATGGGCGTGTGGAGGGGCGCGGACGCGGTGGCGGCCGTCGCCGGAGTGGCTCGGCGCGGATCATGGGCGGCCAGTTGGGAGGAATCGTGGACGGGCCGCGCGGCGGGCCTTCCGCCTTTGTCCGACAGGGCCGGACCGGGGCGCGCCACGCCGATGCCGGGGCGTTGTCGTAGAGTGCTTGCCGATGCGGCCCCGCGCGGCCCGACCGCCCGGCATCGCCCGCCACGCCGCGTCCCTGACTGCCACGCCCTGCTTGCCCCGACCATGAAGCACGACCTGCCCTTCCTCAACCCCTACCGCCACGGCTTCGCCCGCGTGGCCGTGGCCATGCCGCGCAACCGCGTGGCCGACCCGCTCTCCAACGCCGCCGAAACCGTCCGCCTGTACCGCGAGGCCGAGGCCCAGGGCGCGGCCGTGGTGGCCTTTCCGGAGCTGGGCCTGTCGGCCTACACCTGCGACGACCTGTTCCACCAGTCGGCGCTGCTGGACGGCTGCGAAGAAGCACTGGCGCAGGTGGTCGAGGCCTCGCGCGACCTGAACGCGGTGGCGGTGGTCGGCGTGCCGCTGCGGGTGGAGCACCGCCTGTTCAACTGCGCGGCGGTGGTGGCGCGCGGCCGGGTGCTGGCCGTGCTGCCCAAGACCTACCTGCCCAACTACGGCGAGTTCTACGAGGCGCGGCAGTTCAATGCCGCCGGCAGCGCCGTCACCGACCACGTGCAGCTCTTCGGCCACCGCGTGCCCTTCGGCAGCGACATCGTCGTGCGCGCCCGCCAGATGCCGCTGCTGGCGCTGCACGTGGAGATCTGCGAGGACCTGTGGACGCCCATCCCGCCGTCGAGCTTCGCGGCGCTGGCGGGCGCGACGGTGCTGGTCAACCTGTCGGCCTCCAACATCCTCGTCGGCAAGTCGGCCTACCGGCACCAGCTGGTGGGGCAGCAGTCGGCGCGCTGCATCGCGGCGTATCTCTACACCTCGGCCGGCATCGGCGAATCGACCACCGATCTGGCGTGGGACGGCCAGTCGCTCATCTACGAATGCGGCGAGCTGGTGGCCGAGAGCGAACGCTTCGCCAACCAGTCGCACCTGCTGATGGCCGACGTGGACCTGGAGCGCCTGGCGCACGAGCGCATGCGCCTGACCAGCTTCGGCGAGACCGCGCGCCGCCACAAGGCCGAGCTCGCGACCTGGCGCACGGTCGAGTTCGACCTGACCCCGCCCGCGCAGGTGCCCGGCGGGCTGCTGCGCACCGTGGAGCGCTTTCCCTACGTGCCGGCCGATGCGCGCTCGCTGGACGAGCGCTGCTACGAGGTCTTCAACATCCAGGTGCAGTCGCTGGTGCAGCGGCTGGAGGCCGCGCGCATCGCCAAGGTGGTGATCGGCATCTCGGGCGGGCTCGACTCCACCCATGCGCTGCTGGTGGTGGCGCAGGCCATGGACCGGCTGGGCCGGCCGCGCAGCGACATCCTGGCCTACACCATGCCCGGCTTTGCGACGAGCACGCGCACGCTGCAGCAGGCCCATGCGCTGATGCGCGTGGTGGGCTGCACCGCGCAGGAGATCGACATCCGCCCCAGCTGCCGGCAGATGCTGGCCGACCTGGGCCATCCCTTCGGCCGCGGCGAGCCGGTGTACGACGTCACCTTCGAGAACGTGCAGGCCGGCGAGCGCACCAGCCATCTGTTCCGCCTGGCCAACCACCACGGCGGCATCGTGGCCGGCACCGGCGACCTGAGCGAGCTGGCGCTGGGCTGGTGCACCTATGGCGTGGGCGACCACATGTCGCACTACAACGTCAACGCCAGCGTGCCCAAGACGCTGATCAAGCACCTGGTCCACTGGGTGGCGGGCAAGGGCCTGCTGGGTGAGGACGGCAGCCAGGTGCTGCAGGCCATCCTCTCCACCGAGATCAGCCCCGAGCTGGTGCCGGCCGATGCCGAAAGCCAGGGCGCCGAGCCCACGCAGAGCACCGAGAGCGTGGTGGGCCCCTACGAGCTGCAGGACTTTCACCTGTACCACACGGTGCGCCACGGCATGCGCCCCTCCAAGGTGGCCTACCTGGCCTGGTGCGCCTGGCACGACCGCGAGCACGGTCCCTGGCCCGACACGCTGCACGGCGAGCGCCACCAGTACACCCTGGCCGAGATCAAGAAGCACCTGGGCACCTTCCTGTTCCGCTTCTTCCAGATCAGCCAGTTCAAGCGCAGCTGCGTGCCCAACGCACCCAAGGTGGGATCGGGCGGCTCCCTCTCGCCCCGCGGCGACTGGCGTGCGCCCAGCGATTCGGAGTCGCGGGTGTGGCTGGATGAGTTGAAGACGGTGCCGGACGAGGTGTGAGGGCCGTGGATGGGCCGTCTCCCCTCTCCCCTCGCGGGAGAGGGGCCGGGGGAGAGGGGGCGCCGGTTCTGGCGCAGCATGTCCTGTGAGCGCCGTCGCCCCCTCTCCCCAACCCTCTCCCGCGAGGGGAGAGGGCGTGAAACTTCCGGCTACCTGGGCCGCTTGAGCGGCGTGAGCAGCGGCCGCAGGCCGTTGTGATCGATCTCCAGCATCAGCGCGAGAAGCCGGCCGATCTCGCCCTTGGGAAAGCCTTCGCGCGCGAACCACGCCAGGTAGTTGCCGGGCAGGTCGGCGATGAGCGTGCCCTTGTGCTTGCCGAAGGGCATGGGCAGCGTGGCCAGGCGTTCGAGGTCTTCGGGGGACATGACCGCATTGTGCGGGCCGGGCGTTTGGCCGCCGGCCTGGCCTGCGGGTACGGTCCCGCCCAGGCTCAGCGAGGCGGGCGCTTGGCGATGCCCAGCGTCTTCGCCAGGATCCCCAGCATCACCTCGTCCGCCCCGCCGCCGATGGAACCCAGCCGCCCGTCGCGGTACAGCCGCGACACGCGGTTCTCCAGCGTGAAGCCCATGCCGCCCCAGAACTGCAGGCAGGTGTCGGCCACCTCGCGCGTCAGGCGTCCCGCCTTGAGCTTGGCCATGGACGCCAGCGTCAGCACGTCCTGCCCCTGCACGTGCAGGTCGCAGGCGCGGTAGGTGAGGGCGCGCAGGGCCTCCACCTCGGTCTGCAGCTCGGCCAGCTTGAACTGCACCCATTGCTGGTCGGCCAGCGTGGCGCCGAACATGCGCCGTTCCTGCGCCCACTGCACCGTCTCGGCGATGCACTCTTCCATCGGCAGCAGCGAACTGGCGGCGCACCACAGCCGCTCCTCCTGGAACTGTTGCATCTGGTAGATGAAGCCCTGGCCCTCCTCGCCGATGCGGTAGCGCTGCGGCACGCGCACCTCGTCGAAGTGGATGAGCCCCGTGTCGCTGCTGTGCATGCCGATCTTGCGGATCTTGCGCGCCTTCTCGATGCCCGGCCGGTCCATCGGCACCATCACCAGCGACTTGTTGCGGTGCGCCGGCCCGTCGCCGGTGTTGACCAGCAGGCACATCCAGTCGGCCTGCAGGCTGTTGGTGATCCACATCTTCTGGCCGGTGATGACGTAGTCG
>NZ_LDSL01000141.1 GCF_001476815.1 Pseudacidovorax intermedius
CCACCGGCCGCGCGCCCTCGGTGCTGCCGAGGTAGCGGCTGTCGCCGTGGGTGGGAAGGAACCAGAACAGCTGGAGGCTCATGCGTGAAGGCTCTGTCGATGAAGGAGGTGGCGGATCGGCGGGGCCGCGGCCCTCACCAGGCGTAGGCGAGCAGCGAGGCGGCCACGAAGGACGGCCGTGCGTCGGCGCCCAGCCGGTGCCGCAGCGCGCGCAAGGGCGTCACGGGGCGGCGCGAGCCTGCCGACGAGGCCGGCCGGGCGTCGTTCAGGCGCACACCCCAGGCCACGGCCGTGACGCCGATGACGCGCAGGGCGGTCTGCGGCAGCGCCCGCGTGCGGGCCGGGATGGGTTGGGCGGCGAGGGCGAGGTCGGCGACGGGGCGCCGGAGTGCATGGACGGTCATGGCGGTCTCGGCAAAAAAGGCGTGCGATGCCCCTGCCGCCGTTGGCGGCCATCGCACGAGAAATGGGTGGGGCGGGAAGGCGGTCGCGGTGGCGCGGTGGACGCACCGCGCCGGCGCGGTGTCAGACGCTACATCGCACGTCCGAGAAAGCCACCGGCGCGAAGCCGTGGACCGGTGGCCGCTGCAGCCCTTCGGTGGCCAGCGTGTTCACGGCTTCGGCGAGGCGCAGCGCCAGTTCGTCCTGCAGACGGTAGGCGCCCTCGGGCACCAGCGTGACCTGCGCATCGCTGGCATACACGCCCGGCAGGATGTGCCGCGCGCCCAGCGACTGCAGCACCGGCCGCAGCGCATAGTCCAGCGCCAGCATGTGGTGCGGACTGCCGCCGGTGGCCAGCGGCAGCACCGTCTTGCCCTTGAGCGCGGTCTGCGGCAGCAGATCGAGGAAGGTCTTGAGCAGGCCGCTGTACGCCGCCTTGTAGACGGGCGTGGCCACCACGATGGCCGGCGCTGCGGCCAGTGCGTCCACGGCCTTCGCAATCGCCGGCGCCGTGGTGTCGGCCGCCAGCAGCGACGCGGCGGGCAGGTCACGCACCTGCAGCAGTTGCGCCTCCACGTCGCGCTGCGCCAGATGGTCCGCCACGGCATGCAGCAGCGCGGTGGAACGGGACGGTGCCGAAGGGCTGCCGGCGATGAGGAGAACGGGAGGCATGGGCATCGGGACCACGGCAGCCGCTGCGGGCACGGCGCCATCGGTCAGTCGTTGGGGTTGTCTGTCGATGGCATGGATTCTGGGCAGCCGGGCCGTGGATGCGAACGACCGTGTTCTCAGGTGGTCATGCGGAAAACGAGTAAGGGACGCACGGGCAGTTCTGCGAGCGCCAGGCAGCCCTGGAAGACGTGCAGCCCATGGAGACCGCCCTGGTCGACTTCATCGTGGGCGGGCCGCGCGCATCCGTCTCCCGAGGCCCGGCACCGGGCCGGCCATTCGCGAGGTGGGCCCGGCGGCCGCCCATGGACAATGCTCCGCCATGTCAGGAGACATCCCCATTCCTTCCCTACCCCGTCCCGTGCTCATCGCCGGCGGCGGCATCGGTGGCATGGCCACCGCCCTCACGCTCCACCAGATCGGCGTGCCGTGCATCGTCTTCGAGACGGTGCCCGAGCTGCAGCCGCTGGGCGTGGGCATCAACCTGCAGCCCAATGCCGTGCGCGAGCTGCACGACCTGGGCTTCGGCAACGAGGTGCTCGACACCATCGGCCTCCAGGCCCGCGAATGGGCACTGGTGGGCCGCAACGGCAACGAGGTCTATGCCGAGCCGCGCGGCCTGGCGGCCGGCTACCGCTGGCCGCAGTACTCGGTGCACCGCGGGCAGCTGCAGATGCTGCTGTTCAATGCCGTGCGCGAGCGGCTCGGCGACGATGCCGTGCGCCTGGGCCAGCGCGTGACGGGCTACCGGCAGGATGCCGATGGCGTCACCGCACTCGTTGAGACGCGCGACGGCCAGCGGCTGGAGGTGGCCGGCGCGCTGCTGATCGCGGCGGATGGCCTGCACTCGGCCGTGCGGGCGCAGATGCATCCGACGCAGCCGCCGATCCAGTGGGGCGGCGCGGTCATGTGGCGCGGCACCACGCCGGGCGTGCCGGTGCGCACGGGTGCGTCCTTCGTGGGCGTGGGCTCGCTCAGGCACCGCGTGGTGTTCTATCCCATCTCGCCGCCCGATCCGGCCACGGGCCTGGCCACCATCAACTGGATCGCCGAAATCACGGTGGACAACAGCCAGGGCTGGCAGCAGGGCGACTGGAACCGGCGCGTGCAGCTCGAAGACTTCATCCACCACTTCGAGGGCTGGAACTTCAGCTGGATCGACGTGCCCGCCCTGCTGCGCGGCGCCAGGGACGTGTTCGAGTACCCCATGATCGACCGCGACCCGGTGCCCACCTGGGTCGACGGCCGCGTGGCGCTGCTGGGCGATGCGGCGCACGTGATGTACCCGGTGGGTTCCAACGGCGCCAGCCAGGCCATCGTGGATGCGCGCGTGCTGGGCGCGCAGTTGATCGCGCACGGCGTGGGGCCGCAGGCACTGCGGGCCTACGACGACAAGCTGTGCCAGGACATCTCGGCGCTGGTGCTGCGCAACCGTGGCGCCGGGCCTTTCGGGCTGCTGGGCCTGGTGGACGAGCGCTGCGGCGGCGTGTTCGACCACATCGACGACGTGCTGCCGCGCGCGGAGCGCGAGGCCTACATGGCCCGCTACAAGGCGGCTGCCGGCTTCGCCATCGAGACGTTGAACGACGCGCCACCCACCATCGCGCCGGGGCAGCGCGTGGCAATGGATTGAGGCGCCGGCTACCGCGCCAGCCGGACCGCTGCAGCGTTGGCGGATTGCCCGAATCGACGGCACGCAGGCGCCGCGGTTCGATTCGGCCACCGAGGCGGATGGGCAGAAGACGGACGCCTCGACCGGGCCTCGCCCCTACGGCCGCTGCCGAGACCGCCAGTGCGCAAACAGCCCCTGGATGTCCGCGGAGCACAGCCAGGGCATCGCCGCCTGGATGTCCGGCAGCGGCCAGTCCCACCACTGCATCTCGAGCAACATCGCCACCTGCTCGTCCGCGAAGCGGCTGCGGATGGCCCTGGCGGGATTGCCCGCCACCACGGCGTAGGGCGCCACGTTGCGCGTCACGACGGCGCGGCTGCCGATCACGGCACCGTGCCCGATGGTGATGCCCGGCATGATCATCGCCTCGGCCCCGATCCAGACGTCATGGCCGACCACGGTGTCGCCCGCCGCAATGAACGCATCGCGCGCACCCGCGAAGGCCGGCTCCTCCGGCGTGTAGAAGAAGGGATAGGTGGAGGCCCAGTCGGCCCGGTGCCCCTGGTTGCCCGCCATGATGAAGCAGGCCCCCGAGCCGATCGAGCAGAAGCTGCCGATGATCAGCCTGTCGACATCGTCCCGGTCGGGCTGCAGATACCGCGCGCAGTCGTCGAAACCGTGGCCGTGGTAGTAGCCCGAGTAGTAGCTGAATCGCCCGACCTGGATGTTGGGGTTCGTGACCTGCTCGCTCAGCAGCTTGCCTTGGAACGGACTGTCGAAGAAGTTGGGCATGCGGGCGAGTTTGCATCAGGGTCGCAAGAAGCCCCGCCCCCAAGTAACTCCTTCAGCCAGGCGCCGGCCGTCGAAGCGCGTCAGCCCTGCGACTGCGGGGCGCGACTCATGGCCTCGACGGAATGAGCGGCAGCAACAGGTGCGAGTCGTACCGCCCCCCCGTCAGCAGCGTGTTCTGCCCGCGGAAGATCGCAGACGGCCGGTCGCTGCGGTCCGTGTGCAGGAAGGGCCCCGACCCCTTGCGCGGACCGGTCGCCCCTTCGCGCTCGAAGTCCTGCGCATCGACGCGCACCGCCAGCCGATAGCCCACGGGCAGCACGATGGAGGTGGGCCAGATCTCCACCTCCACGCGGTAGTCGGCGCCCGGCACCATCGGCTCCGCCCCGGTGTGGGTGTGGAAGGGCCGGCCCGGACGTGAGCGCGCGGGATCCGTCCGGCGGTGCGACACCCGCAGCCAGCCCTGCGCCACAGGCACCTGCGGATCGGTCGCGCCACGGAACAGCACCTCGCGGCCATCCGGCGCATAGGCACGCAGGGTGACGAACAGGTCCATATCGGTGCAGGTGGCGCGCACCCACAGCGCCAGCGACACCGGCCCGGTGAACTCGCTGGCCACGGCCATCGGCGCGCTGGTGAATTCCACGCCGCGGCCCGGCGCCGCGTAAGTAGCTTCAGCCGGCTCGGCCGCGGGGTCGGCCGACAGCGCCAGCGTATTCGCGTCGAGGTACAGCGGCGTCCACCGCGTGCGGGCCAGGGGCCACTCGCCCTCCTCCCGCTGCTCGAAGCGGTCGGGGTGCCGCACCTCCAGCAGCACGGGCGCCTGCGTGTCCCAGCCGTTGGCCTCGCCCTTGAGGAAGTGGTCGAAGAAGCGCTTCTGCATCTGCACGTAGTGCGGCAGGTAGAAGGACTCCCAGTGCGTGCCGCCGTGCATCTGCAGCCACTTCTGCCGCGAGCCGGCGCCCAGAAAGCCTTCGACGTTGCCGCGCAGGTGCAGGCCCATCCCACCCCAGTTGCCGGCCGACAGCAGCGGCACCTCGATGTCGGCCAGCCGCGCGCTGCGGGTGCGGTACCAGTCGTCCTCGAACGGATGCGAGCGGAACTCCTCGATCACGTCGACCCGGTTGGCGTCGACCTGCTCGCGGCTGAGCAGCTCGCCCGTCATCTGCGCCTCGGTTTCGCGGTCGACGAAGGGGCTGGCCGCATGGCCGTTCTGCACCGACAGGATCTGCTTGGGAAACCAGAACTCGAAGAAGAAGTTGCCGAAGATGCCGCCGTGGTGGCTGGCATCGCGGTACAGGTCGCTGGCGCCTTCCCAGGGGCAGATGGCGGCCAGGTGCGGCGGCCGCAGCGCCGCCACCTGCCACTGGTTCATGGCGTAGTACGAGATGCCCAGCAGGCCGACCTTGCCGCTGCACCAGGGCTGCGTGCCGGCCCATTCGATGCACTCCGCGTAGTCGCGCGTCTCCTGAGGCGACCAGACCCAGAGCTTGCCCGGCGACTCGCCGGCGCCGCGGCTGTCCACCACCACGAGCGCATAGCCCCAGGGCACCCAGCGCTCGGGGTCGGCCACCTCCCAGCGCAGGTAGCGGCCGGAACTGCCCTCGGTGTCCAGGCCCGGATAGAGCCGTTTGAGCTCGTCCCACTGCGGCTTGAAGCCATCCTCGAAATGCAGGTCCTTGCCGTAGGGGCCGTGCGTCATGAGCACGGGCACCGGCGCCCCGCCCTGCGGACGGAACACGTTGGCCTTGAGTTCGGTGCCGTCCTGCAGACGGATGCCGACGTTCTTCTCGACGATCATCTTGTTCGGCCTCATGACTGGAACAGCGCCACGGCACGGGTCCAGCCGGCCGAGCCGCCGCGCACCTTGGCGGGAAAGCAGGACACGAAAAAGCCGTCGGGCGGCAGCGATTCGAGGTTGTGCAGCTTCTCGAGATGGCAGTAGCCGATGTCGCGGCCGGCCTTGTGGCCTTCCCAGATGATGGCGGCATCGCCGTCGCGCCGGTAGCGCTCGGCGGTGTACTGGAAGGGCGCGTCCCAGCTCCAGGCATCGGTGCCGGTCACGCGGATGCCGCGCTCCAGCAGGTACATGGTGGCCGCATAGCCCATGCCGCAGCCGGCCTGCACGAAGTCGGGCTGGCCATAGCGGCTGCCCGCGCGGGTGTTGATCATCACGATCTCCAGCGGCTGGAGCGTGTGGCCGATGCGGTCCAGCTCGGCCTGCACGTCGCCGGGCTGGACGATGTAGCCGTCCTCGAAATGCCGGAAGTCCAGCTTCACGCCGGGCTGCATGCACCATTCCAGCGGCACCTGGTCGATGGTGATGGCCGGCTCGCCCTGGTTCATGGTCGATGCGAAATGCCAGGGCGCATCCAGATGCGTGCCGTTGTGCGTGCTGAGTTCCACCTTCTCCACCGCCCAGGCCTCGCCGTCGGGCAGGTCCTGCGGTTCGAGGCCCGGAAAGAACTGCGACAGGCGGCTGAAGCTCTGCCGGTGGTCCATGTAGTGGATCCGCGGCGCGAAGGCCGGCGGGTCGGAAATCACGTCGTTCTCCAGGTAGATGGAGAGGTCCACGATGCGCTTGAACATCACGCGTCCATCTCGATGCCGAGCGGCGGAAGGATGCGCTGGTAGCGCGCGTACTCCTGCTGCAGATAGGCCTTGAAGCGATCCGGCGGCATGCCGGACACCTGGTTGCCGAAAGCCACCATCTTCGACTTGAACTCGGCATCGGCCAGGGTCCTGGCAACGCCGTCGTACAGCGCCGCGAGCACATCGGGCGGCATGCGCGGCGGGGCGAGCATGCCGATCCAGGCCGGCACGTCGATCTCCGGCATGCCCAGTTCCGCGAAGGTGGGCACGTTGGGCAGCGTGTCCGCACGCTGCGCGCCGGTGATGGCGAGGGCCTTGATTTTGCGCGCCTCGATGTACTGCATGACCGACGACGGCGCGATGAAGGACACGTCGACCACGCCGCTGATCAGGTCCGTGAGCGGCGTGCCCTTGTAAGGCACGTGGATGAGCTCGATGCCGGCCTGCTTGGCGAAGAGCGCGCCGACCACGTGCGTGGTGTTGCCGTTGCCGGCGGAGGCGTAGCTGAACTTGCCGGGCTTTTTTTTGGCAGCGGCGACGAAGTCGGCCACGCTGTTGAAGGGACCGTCGGTCCGATGCAGCAGTGCGAAGCCGTAGGTGGAATAGACCATCGTCAGCGGCGTGAAGCCATCGATGGGGTGGTAGGGCAGCTTCTTCATCAGCACGCCGTTGGTCAGGTGCCCGCCCGTGGTCCACAGCACGACGGCCCCGTCGGGCCGGGCGCGCGACACCTCGGCGGCGCCGATGGTGGTGGCCGCGCCGGGCTTGTTGTCGACGATGCAGGTCCTGCCCGTGACCTTCTGGTAGCTGTCGGCAAAGATGCGGGTCATGCCATCGAGGGCGCCGCCCGCCGGAAAGGGCATCACGATCCTCAGCATGTCGGGCAGGGTCGCCGCGGCCTGCGCCATCGGGACCGCCAGGCCGGCGGCCAGGCCGGCCAGCGCCTCTCTTCGGTTCAACATCGCTTGTCTCCTTCTTTGGCGCCGATGGCGCTTGGAACCCAGCACCGCGCCTGGGGTCGATGCATCAGTCTAGGTCATTCAAACATCTGTTTCAATCGAATGTTTTTCGGCACCTTGATGGACGTCCGTGGTCGTTGCACCATCCGGACGCGCGCGATGCTGAGGCAGAATCGCCGCCGCCTGCGCGCCGCATCCTCCGCCTTCGCAGCGCACCCCGGACCCCACCCACCCCGTTCATGGCAGCATCCCGAAGCCTTCCGCCTGACAGGATCACGCGGCAGAAGATCATCGACTCGGCGCTCAGGCTGTACGCGCAGAACGGCATCGACGGCGTGCCAGTGCGCGCGCTGACCAGCGACGCGGGCGTGAACGTCGCGGCGGTGCACTACCACTTCGGCGGCACCGAGGCATTGGCCGAGGCCGTGTTCGGCGAACTGTCCGAACGCATCAACGCGCAGCGCGTGATGGCCCTGGAAGCCATCACGGCCGACGCGTCCCGGGCCGGGCGCAAACCCGAGGTGCGCGCCATCGTGCAGGCGTTCGTGGCGCCTTACGTGGGGCCCGACGCCGCGACCGAGGGGCGCCTGCTGGCCCAGCTGATCCTCAAGCATCGCCTGTCGCCTTCGCCCATGACCGAGCGTGTGGTGGGCAAGCATTTCGACCCGATGGCCAAGAAGTTCGTCGCCGCACTGCTGCAGGCCCTGCCGGAGGTTTCGCCGGGCCTCATGGCGACGCGCTACATGCTGATGGTCAGCACGGTGGTCCTGTCGCTCAGCGATCGTGGGCGGGCCCAGCGCCTGCAGCGGCTGGCTGGCAGGAAGGCGGCCCGCGACGGCCTGCAGACCATGGAAGCCGCGCTGGTGGACTTCATCGTGGCTGGCCTGCGCGCGCCCGTGTCCGAGCCGTGAAGCGCCTCGTCATCGGCCGCATTCGCCAGGCTGGCGGCAGGCGCACGGCGCTCGCGCGGCCGCGCGGACGAAGTCGGCCCCTGGGCGGCCGTCGACCCGCACGACAGGCTTGACGCGGCTGGCCGCTCAGCCTTTCGCCAGCAGC
Source organism: Pseudacidovorax intermedius (assembly GCF_001476815.1). Taxonomy (GTDB): domain Bacteria; phylum Pseudomonadota; class Gammaproteobacteria; order Burkholderiales; family Burkholderiaceae_C; genus Xenophilus; species Xenophilus intermedius_A. The sequence continues at coordinate 8,119 of NZ_LDSL01000141.1, forward strand.
GGCCTGCCGCGTGCCCAGGCGAACAGCTGGTCCGCCGGCATCGGCCGCGCGAAGAAGTAGCCCTGCAGCTCGTCGCAGCCCATGCCGATCAGGATGTCGCGCTGGCCGGCCGTTTCGACGCCCTCGGCCACGACCCGCAGGCTCAGGGCGTGCGCCAGACGGATCACGGCGTCCACCACCGCGCGGGCGTCGCCGCTGGCCTCCAGGTCACTGATGAAGCTGCGGTCGATCTTGAGCTGGCGCGCCGGCAGCCGGCGCAGGTAGCTCAGGCTGGAGTAACCGGTGCCGAAGTCGTCGATGGCGATCGACACGCCAATGGCGGCCAGGCGCGAGAAGACCCGCTGCGTGGTCGTCACGTCTTCCATGGTCACCGTCTCGGTGATCTCGCACACCAGCTGCGCCGGCTCCACGCCATGACGCTGCAGTGCGCTGTCGATGCGCTCGACGAGGTCCTCCTCGTGCAACTGATGCACCGAGAGATTGATGGCCACGCGGATGCGGCCGAGGCCTGCGCTGCGCCATTCCTGAATCTGCCGGCAGGCTTCCTCGATCACCCAGTGGCCGAGCAGGCCGATCACGCCGAAGCGCTCCGCCAGCGGGATGAACACGCCCGGGCTGACCATGCCGCGCACCGGGTGGTTCCAGCGCAGCAGCGCTTCCACGCCCGAGACCTCGCCGCGCCGGCGGGCATCGATCTTGGGCTGGTAATGCAGCACCAGCTCGCCGCGCTCCACCGCCATGCGCAGCTCGGCCTGCAGGCTCAGCTGCTCCTGAGAATTGGTGCTCATGTGCGGCTCGAAGAAGGCGTAGTGCGCGCCACCGGCCCGCTTGGCCGAGCGCATGGCGGCGTCCGCGTTGCTCACCAGGGCGGCCTTGTCGCCGTGCTCGGGATGCATGGCGATGCCGATCGAGGCGGAGATCTGCAGCGGCGGCTGGCCGAAGCCGAAGGGCTGGTTCACCGCATCGAGCATCCGGCCGGCGACGATGCTGCAGTCGCCGGCGTGCGTCACGTCCTCCATCAGCACCACGAACTCGTCGCTGCCGATGCGGGCCACGGTGTCGCCGCTGCGCAGCACGCGCCGCAGGCGCTCGGCCACCTCGCGCAGCACGGCGTCGCCGAAGGAATGGCCGAAGGAGTCGTTGACCGGCGCGAAGCCGTCGAGGTCCACGAAGAGCACGGCCAGCTGCCGCATGCCGCCCCCGCGCGCGTCCGCCAGGCGCTCGTCGAAGAGCAGGCGGTTGGGCAGGCCGGTCAGCGGGTCCAGGATGGCGCGGCGGTGTAGCTCTTCGTTGGCCTCTTGCAGCTGGTGGTTGGCCGCCTGCAGCGAATGCGACAGGTTCATGGCATGGCCGCGCAGGCGCGCATCCAGCAGCGCCGTGACCAGGGTCAGCACCTGGACCAGCACCGTCGCGGCGATCACGATCAGAGCGAGGCCCTCCCCGCCCAGCTGGTCGGCACTCAGGCACACGCTGCCGACCGGGTAGCGCACACCCTGCAGGTTCAGGTAGTGCGCACCCATGAGCGACACGCCCAGGCCACAGGCCAGCAGCAGCTGGCGCGGGCGCCGACGGCGGCGGTGTTCCATGCGGCGCTGCAGCAGCCACACCGTCAGGGTCGAACCGAGCAGCAGCACGGCGAACGACGCCGCGACCCAGGGCCCGCTCCACTCGGCGCCGGGCCGCATGTCCATGGCCAGCACGCCCAGCAGGTGGGTGCTGCCGACGCCGACGGCCAGCACCAGGGCCGCCGCCAGCAGCTGAGGCGGGGTGTTGACGCGGCGCCGTGCCATGGCCAGCGCGACCCACGAGGCCATCACGGCGGCCAGCCACGACAAACCCGTGAACCCGTAGCTGTAGCCGACGGGCACAGGCAGCAGGTGGGCCATCATGCCGACGAAATGGGTGGCCCAGATGCCAGTGCCCATGACCAGCGCGCCGCCCACGCACCAGGTGCGCGACAGGCCGGGGTCGCCGGCCTGCACGCGCTGGCCCAGGTCCAGCGCGACGAAGGCGACGAGGATGGACAGGATGACGGAGACGGCGACGATCCACGGGTCGAGACTCGACACCATCATGATCATGCCCGGTGGCCCGGCCGTCGCCGCAATGGCGCCGCCCGCGGGCAGACGCTGGCCCGCCGCTGGGCTGGCCTGGTGATGGGAATCCTGGTATCCACCTTCCCTTGTCCTTCCGGTCCGGCTGCGCCGGACGCCTGCTGATGTCACCTCGGCCGCAGACGCGGCCACTTACTTTTTGACATATGTTAAGCCTCTATTAACAAGTTAGGCGTGCTGTTCAGGACGCGGATTTGTAAGAAAAGTGCGCGTGCGTGGGTAAGGGCCCACAGGGAGACGGTCGCGCGGTGCGGCGCAAGGATCCCCAGCGTGTGCGCACAGGGGTCTGCCGCGGGCGATCTGTCGCCCACCGCCCCACCAGGCGAGTTTGCAAGGCGCCACGCCCAGGGCGAGGAGCAAGCGCTCCAGCCCTACCACGCCGCCAGGCAGCGGCATGGTCGCCCTCGATGGCGCTCAGACCACCCTGAAATGATGCGTCCCATCCCGCCCCAGTTGCGCCACCAGGCCGAATTCCCAGTCCAGGTAGCCCTGCATGGCCTCGCGGGGCGCGTCGGTGCCTTCGTAGGGGCGGCGGTAGCGGTCGGTGCGGGGGGTGGCCAGGCGGTCCTCGCCGCGCTCGGCGGGCAGCCCGGCGGCAAACCAGGCGGCGTTGCCGCCCGTGAGCAGACGCACGGGCGTGTCGGCGCGGCCGCGCGCGTCGAGCAGCGCGCGCAGGTCGGCGGCGGCGTGGGCGGCGAGCAGGCTGGTGCCGCAGGTCAGCACGTACTGGGCGGCCGATGAGGGCAGCGGGCCGCCGAGCGCCTGCGCCAGCTGCGCACGCACCGCGAACCAGGCGCCGGGAATGTGCCGCTTCACGTAGTTGGCGCTGGCGCCGACGTCGATCAGCACCGCGTCGCCGGTCTGCAGCAGCGCGGCGAGGGCCGCGGGCGCGATGGGCTCCACGTGCCGATGGGGTTCGGGCAGCACCGCGGCGGGCGTGCCGGTTTCGGTGAAGTCCGCGGCTGTGGCGCCCTCCACGCGCCAGACCTCCCAGCCCATCTGTGCCAGCCAGGAGCCGGTCATGGCCGCGCGCACGCCGTCGTCGTCGGCCAGCACGAAGCGGGCGCCGCGCACGGGGGCGTGGTGGTCGGTCTCCTGCACCAGCTGGCCGCCGGGGGCGCTGGCAAAGCCGGGCAGGTGGCCGGCCTCGTATTCCTCGGGCGTGCGCACGTCCAGGCGGTAGGTGGTGCGCTGCGCGTCCTCCAGCAGCGCGGGCAGGTCGGCCAGGGCCAGCGGGCGCACGCCGGCCCGGGCCGCCACGGCCTGGGCATCCGCCCGGGCCCGGTCGCGGATGGCCGGATCGACGTCCTGGGGGGCTCGGCGCTGCGCGCCATGGTCCAGCTGCTGGCCGGCCAGCAGCCAGCCGATGGTGCCGTTGCGCAGGGCCGCCACCGGGTTGGGCAGGCCGGCATTCACCAGCGACTGCGTGCCGATGATGCTGCGCGTGCGGCCCGCGCAGTTGACGATGACGCGCGTGGCGGGGTCTGGCGCCAGCGCGCGGGCGCGCAGCACCAGCTCGGCGCCGGGCACGCTGGTGGCGCCGGGGATGCTCATGGTCTGGTATTCGTCGAAGCGGCGGGCGTCCAGCACCACGACGTCGGCCCGGGCGTCGAGCAGGGCCTTGACCTCCTCGGCCGCGAGCGAGGGCGTGTGCCGCTCGTGCTCCACCAGTTCGCCGAAGGCCTTGCTGGGCACGTTGACGTCGCGGAACAGCTCGCCGCCCGCGGCGCGCCAGCCCGCCAGGCCGCCGGCGAGCGCATGCACCTGGGTGTAGCCCAGGCGGGCCAGCACGGCGGCGCCGCGCGGCACCAGGTCGTCGCCCTCGTGCTCGCCGTACAGCACGATGCGCGTGTCGCGCCGCGGGATGCGGCGCCAGGCCTCCAGCTCGATGCGCGACAGCGGCAGATTGGCGGCCCACAGCGGATGGGCCTGGGCATAGGGGTCTTCCTCGCGCAGGTCGAGCAGCGCGATCTCGCGGCGGTCCAGCAGGTGCTGGCGGACCTCGGCGGCGCTCAGCGACGGCAGGGCGGAAGAAGGGGCGGTCTGGGTCATGAAGAAAAAAGGTCGGGACGAGCGGCCCGCGCTCACGGCGTGGCGGCGCGCAGCTCGGCGCTGCGGTCCCACAGGTTGGGCAGCACGGTATTGGAATAGCCGGAGACGAAACGCTTGCGCCCGCCTTCGGCCGGATAGGTATGGCGGGCCACCGCGCCGATGTTGGCGCCATAGACATGGATGCTGACGGAGACCTGGTCGGCCAGCGCATTGCGCACCTGGTGCACGTCGCCGACGCGGGGCGACACGGCCTCGACCTGGCCCGGCCGCAGGTGCACGGGGTCGCCCTGCGGCTGCCAGCGGCCGTCGGCATCGGGCGCGTAGCCCTGGCTGACTTCCGCGCCGCGCAGCATGCCGATCAGGCCCCAGACGGTATGGTCGTGCACCGGCGTGGCCTGGCCCGGGCCCCAGACGAAGCTCACGACCGAGAAGCGCTCGCTGGCGTCGGCATACAGCAGGTGCTGCTGGTAGTGGGTCGGGTGGGGCCGGGCGAAGGCCTCGGGCAGCCAGTCGTCCTGCGCGACCAGCTGCGCCAGCAGCGCGCCGCCTTCCCGCAGGATGTGCGGCTCGTCGGGCCGCGTGTCGAGCAGGCGATGGAAGCCGACGACGACGTCGCGCAGGCGGGTGATGCCGGTCATGCGCGGATTGTGGCCGCAGGGCCTGCCGTGGGTCGATCGGGGACGGCCCGGGCCGCCGCCGCCAGCGCCTGCTGGCCGGCCGCGACCAGTGCGGCATCGCTCTGCGGCGTGTGGATGCGCGCGCACAGCACGTCGCGGTGGTGGCGCTCCAGCGGGTTCTGGCGCGACAGGCCGTGGTTGCCGCTGAGCTGCAGGGCCAGCTCGACGGCGGCGATGGCATTCGTGCCCACCGTGTGCTTGACCAGGCCGCTGTCGGCCGGCGTGGGCGTGGGGCCGCCATCGGTGCGCGCGGCCAGGTCGTCCAGCAGCACGCGGTTGCCGTGCAGCAGGGCCTGGATCTCGCCCACCTTCTCCTGCACGCGCGGCAGCGTGGCCAGCGGTGCGCCCAGGCTGCCGGGCGCGCGCGACTGCAGAAAGCCCAGCAGCCAGTCGCGCGCGGCGCGGGCCACGGCGTCGTACAGGCTGCCCAGCAGCGTGGCCATCCAGGCCTGCTGTTTGGCGAAGGCGTCGGCCTCGGCGGGCGTGGCGGCGGCGGGCGCCCATTGCGCGGGCGGGCGGATGTCCACCGCGTGGTCCAGCGGAATGCGCACGCCCTCGAGCACCGCTTCGTGGCTGCCCGAGGCGCGCAGGCCCAGGTGGTCCCAGCTGGCGATGGTGCGCACGCCCGGCGCCCTGCCCGGCACCAGGAAGAAGCCGGTGCGCGGCTGCGGCTCGTCGGTGCGGCCCCACACCAGCAGCCACGACAGCCGCTCGATGCCGGTGGTGTAGAGCTTGTGGCCGTCGATCACCCACTCGCTGCCCTCGCGCCGCGCCACCGTGGCGGGCAGGCCGCCGCGGGCGGGCGAGCCGAGCTGTGGCTCCACGCGCAGCGCGTTGGCCAGCGCGCCCTCGCGCACGCCGCTGCGGGCCACGGCCTCGCGCAGGTGGGCCGGCCAGCGGTTGGCCGGATGGCGCAGGGCCTGGTGCTGCAGGTAGGTCATGGTCAGCACCAGCGCGGTGGCCGGCTCGCCGGCGGCCACGGCCGCGATCACGCGGCGCGCCTCGGCCAACGTGGCGCCGCCGCCGCCCGAGGCCACGGGCGCCACCAGGCCGATGAGGCCCCGGCGCTGCAGTTCGTCGAAGTTGTCGTGCGGAAAGCGGCCGGCCAGGTCGTGGTCGGCGGCCGTGGCGGCGAAGCGGCGCGTCAGCGCGGCCAGCGTGGCGTCGTCGGTGCGCGCGGGTACGTCGGCCAGGGCCGGCGAGTCGTCGTTTGCCACGAAGGCGGGGGCGAACAGGGTCTGGGGCAATGCACTCATGGGGCCGCACTGTGGCGACGGGCCGCGCGCGCGGGAACCATCGTTTGCGCATATCCAAAGTCGGAATCCGACGTTCACGCGAAGGCCGCGCGCCGATACGGTTCGGCCCCATGCTGCGATCTTTCCCATCCACCTTCCGCGCCACGCGCCGCCGGCTGCTGCAGGCTGCCGCCCTGGCGCCTGCCGCGGCCTTGGCCGCGCCCACCGGCGACCTGGCCGGCATCACGCTGCGCGTGGGCACCTACAAGGGCAACTGGCGCGCCCTGCTCGATGCCGCGGGCCTGCAGCAGGCGCCCTACCGCATCGACTGGCGGGAACTCAACAACGGCGTGCTGCACATCGAGGCCATCAACGGCGACGCGCTGGACCTGGGCTCGGGCAGCGAGATTCCGCCGGTGTTCGCCGCGCGGCAGAAGGCCAGCCTCCGGCTGGTTGCCGCCATCCACGAGGACCTGAACAACCAGGTCACCGTCGCCCGCAAGGAGGCGCCCATCCAGTCCATCGCCGACCTCAAGGGCAAGCGCGTGGGCTATGTGCGCGCCACCACGGCGCACTACTTCCTGGCCAAGCAGCTGGCCGAGGCCGGCCTGTCGTTCGGCGACATCCAGGCCGTCAACCTGAGCCCGGCCGACGGCCTCTCGGCCTTCGCCCGCGGCGACCTCGATGCCTGGGCCATCTACGGCTACAACGGCCAGATCGCGCGGCTGCAGCACGGCGCGCGGGTGCTCAAGACCGGCGTGGGCTACCTGTCGGGCAACTTCCCCGTCTATGCCAATCCGCGCTCGCTGGAGGACGCGCGGCGCCGCGCCGCCATCGCCGACTTCCTGCAACGGCTGCAGCGGGCCTACGCCTGGGTCAACGGCAACTTCCTCGCCTATGCGCGCACCCAGTCGGCCGAGACCCGCATCCCCGTCGGCGACATCGTCGAGCTCTTCAACCGCCGCAGCGACGACTACGCCCTGGTGGGCGTGAGCGAGGCCGCCGTGCGCAGCCACCAGGACGTGGCCGACACCTTCCTGCGCCTGGGCGTGCTCGACGGTCCGGCGGACGTGCGCCCGCTGTGGGACCGGCGCTTCGATGCGGCCCTGCGCGGCGGCGCCGCCTCCGCCGCCTGAGGCCACCCATCCTTCCCTGCCCAAAGAAAGCCACCCATGAGCCATTCCCCCAGCGACGACCAGGTCCAGTTCATCGGCATGATCCAGACCCAGAAGGTCTCGGAAACCCACGCCGCCCGCGGCCCCGCCATCGACCGCGACTACGTGCGGGCCTTCGCCCAGGCCCACGAGCAGGCCGGCTTCGACCGCATCCTGGTGCCGCACCATTCCACCAGCCCCGACGCCACGCTCACCGTGGCCTATGCGGCCAGCGTGACCGAGCGCATCCACTTCATGCTGGCGCACCGGCCCGGCTTCGTGGCACCCACGCTGGCGGCGCGGCAGTTCGCCACGCTGGACCAGTACACCGGCGGCCGGCTGGCCGTGCACTACATCTCCGGCGGCTCGGACGAGGAACAGCGCCGCGACGGCGACTGGCTCAACCACGACCAGCGCTATGCCCGCACCGACGAGTACCTGGAGGTGCTGCGCAAGGTCTGGACCGCCGAGCGGCCCTTCCACCACCACGGCGACCACTATCAGGCCGAGAACGCCTTCTCCGAGGTCAAGCCGGTGCAGACGCAGGACGGCCTGCCCCACGTGCCGGTGTACTTCGGCGGCGCCTCAGAGGCGGCGCTGAAGGTGGCCGGCCGGCATGCGGACGTGTACGCGCTGTGGGGCGAGTCGCTGGACCAGGCCCGCGAGCTGACGACCCGCGTGCGGGCCGAAGCGGCGCGCCATGGCCGGCAGGTGAACTTCTCGGTCTCCTTCCGGCCCGTGCTGGCCGAGACGGAGGACGCCGCCTGGGCCCGCGCTGACCGCATCCTCGAAGAGACGCGCCGCCTGCGGGTGGTGGCCGGCTACGCCCGCGGCGGCCCGCAGCAGAGCGAAGGCGCGCGCCGCCTGCTGGCCGCCGCCAACCAGGGGCCGCGTGTGGACAAGCGCCTGTGGACGGCCATCGCGCAGGAAACCGGCGGCCGCTCCAACAGCACCGGCCTGGTCGGCACGCCCGAGCAGGTGGCCGAGGCCCTGCTCGACTACTGGGAACTGGGCGTGACCACCTTCCTCATCCGCGGCTTCGATCCGCTGGAGGATGCGCTGGACTACGGCCGCGAACTGATCCCGCGCACCCGCGCCCTGGTGGCCGAGCGTGCCGCCGCCCGCCGCGCGCAAAGCCAACGCCGGGTGGCCTGACGCCATGAACGCCCCCGTCCACCCCGACCATCTGCAACCCGCCGCCGGCGCGCTGCGGGCCCGCTTCCATGCGCAGCCGCAGGCCCGCTACTGGTTCGACCCGCCGCCGGCACGCACCAGCGTCGAGGCCGAGCGCCGCCACCGCCAGGAGCGCCTGGCCGGCGCCTTCCGCCTGTTCGCGCGGCACGGCTTCGCGCTGGGCCTGGCCGGCCACATCACGGCCCGGGACCCGGAGCTGCCGGACCACTTCTGGGTCAATCCGCTCGGCGTCCACTTCTCGCGCATCAAGGTGTCGGACCTGCTGCTGGTCAACAGCCGCGGCGAGACCGTGATCGGCGACCGCCCGCTCAACAAGGCGGCCTTCGCCATCCATGCCGCCATCCACGAGCGCCACCCGGACCTGGTGGCCGCCGCCCACACGCATTCGACCTACGGCAAGGCCTTCTCCACCCTGGGCCGGCCGCTGCTGCCGCTCACGCAGGACGCCTGCGTGTTCCACGGCGACGTGGCCCTGTTCGACGACTTCACCGGCATGGTGGTGGACCTGTCCGAAGGCCAGCGCATCGCCGACGCCCTGGCCCGGCCCAACGGTGGCTTCGCCAAGGGCGCCATCCTGCGCAACCACGGCATCCTGACAGCCGGCGCTTCGGTCGAGGCCGCCGCCTGGTGGTACATCGCCCTGGACAACGCCTGCCACACACAGCTGCTGGCCGAAGCCGCCGGCACGCCGCGGCCCATCGACGACTCGACGGCGCGGCACACGCATGCGCAGATCGGCGGGGCGGAAGGCGCGCTGCATGCCTTCGAGAGCCTGTACCAGCCGCTGGTGGCGGCCGAGCCGGACCTGCTGGACTGAGCCCGCCCTGTCCTGTCGCCCGTCCTGCCAGAACACATCCACCCGGCCGCGCCGGACCCATTCACGCCGTCCGGGCCCGGCCCACTTTTTTCCGTCTCACACCATGTCCACCATCACGACTTCCTCCACGGCCTCGCGCCGCCAGTTGCTGCGCGCGGGCGGTGCCGCCGCCGTCGCGGCGGCGGGCGGCCTGCTGGCCTCCCGCGCCTGGTCGCAGCCGCGCAAGCTCAGCTTCGCCTGGAACGCCAACGCCTTCTGCCTCTCGCCCGTGGTGGTGGCGCAGGAGCGGGGCTTCTTCGAGAAGAACGGCCTGCAGGTGGAGCTGATCAACTACACGGGCTCCACCGACCAGTTGCTCGAATCGCTGGCCACCGCCAAGGCCGATGCGGCCGTGGGCATGATCCACCGCTGGCTCAAGCCGCTGGAGTCGGGCTTCGACGTCAAGATCGTCGGCAGCTCGCACGGCGGCTGCGTGCGGCTGGTGGGCAGCAGGGAGGCGGGCGTCACCCAGCTCGCGCACCTCAAGGGCAAGACCATCGGCGTGTCGGACATCGCGAGCCCGGGCAAGAACTTCTTCTCCATCCTGCTCAAGAAGAACGGCATCGACGCCGACCGCGACGTGCAGTGGCGCCAGTACCCGGCCGACCTGCTGGACGTGGCGGTCAACAAGGGCGAGATCCAGGCCATCGCCGACGGCGACCCGACGCTCTACCTGATCGAGAAGCGCAACGCCGGCAAGTACACCGAGCTGGCCACCAACCTGTCGGGCGAATACAAGGACAAGGTCTGCTGCATCGTCGGCGCCCGCGGCGAGCTGGTGCGCAAGGACAAGCCGACCGTGGCCGCGCTGGTGCGGTCCATCGTCCAGGCCTCCGACTACGTGGCCGACAACCCCAACGAGTCGGCGAAGCTCTTCGCCAAGTACTCGCCCAAGGTGCCGGTGGAAGACCTGCAGGCCCTGCTCGGCACGCTGACGCACCGCCACCATCCCACGGGGCGCAGCCTGCGCGACGAGGTGGAGTTCTATGCGAAGGACTTCCGCTCGGTGGGCGTGCTCAAGGGCAGCACCGATCCGAAGCGGCTGGCCGACCACGTTTCTTACGACGTGCTCGCGTAGACATGGCTCACCCCCAGGCTCCGCGCCTTGCGCTTCGCCGCCCCCCTGCGAGGGGGCACATCCGGCGGCCCGGCGAAGCCGGTTCCGCGGATGTCCACGCATGGCCTGCTCCGCGGCCACTCGATTGAACCGTCATGACGACACTGGACACCGCCCTTTCGCGCTGGACACCCGCTGACGGGCCTGCGCTCGACGCGCTGCCGGCCGCTGCACCGCCCCCTCGTGCCGATACCGATACCCCCCAGGGGGTCCGCCGCGACGACCTGCCCGCACGCACGGCGCGGCTCTGGCCGCTCGGCCTCGTCGCCGCCCTCGCCTGGTTCGGCCTGGGCGCGCTGACGCTGGCCTGGCCCAACAAGCCGGCCGGCTTCAGCGACTGGACCTTCACCACCGAATTCGGCCTCGCCGCGCTGGCCGTGGGCTTCCTGCTGCTGGTGCCGGCGCTCGCAGGCCATGCGCGCACCGGCCGCGTGGGCGCACGGCTCGTGCACGCCGGCCGCTGGCTGGTCGCCCTGCCGCTGCTGCTCGCGCTGTGGGAAGCGTTCACCGCCAAGCTCGGCCTGCTGCCGCCACCCTTCTTCGCGCCGCCGCAAAGCCTGATCGACGTGGCGGTGGAGGACTGGCCGCGCCTGGGCCTCTCGACCGCGCATTCGGTGCGGCTGCTGGCGCACGGCTTCCTGCTCGGCGCGCTGGCGGGCTTCGTCACCGGCGTGTGGATCGGCTGGTCGCGCGCGGCCGGCTACTGGGTGCACCCGGTGCTGCGTTTCCTGGGCCCGGTGCCCGCCTCGGCGCTGCTGCCGCTGGCCTTCTTCTTCGCGCCGTCGAGCTATGCGGCGGCGGTCTTCCTGATCGGCCTGGCCACCTTCTTCCCGGTCGCGGTGCTGGCCTGGTCGGGCGTGGCGTCGGTCAACCGCCAGTACTACGACGTGGCCCGCACGCTGGGCGCCAGCGAATGGTTCCTGGTGCTGCGCGTGGCCGTGCCGGCCGCCCTGCCGCAGGTCTTCGTCGGCCTGTTCATGGGCATGGGTGCCTCGTTCTCGGTGCTGGTCACGGCCGAGATGATGGGCGTGAAGGCCGGCCTGGGCTGGTACCTGCAGTGGGCCCAGGGCTGGGCCGCCTACGCCAATATGTATGCCGCACTGATCGTGATGGCGGTGCTCTGCTCCGGCCTGATCACGCTGCTGTTCACGGTGCGCGACCGGGTGCTCTCCTGGCAGAAGGGGACCGTGAAATGGTGATCCCGCTGCTGCGCGAATACGACGACGCCACCGAAGAGGGACCGCCGCCGGCCCCGACGGCCACCGGGGGCGCACGCATCGACATCGAGAACGTCAGCCACTGGTTCGACGTGCCCGGCGGCAACAAGCTGCAGGCACTGGACGGCATCGACCTGCACATGGCGCCCGGCGAGTTCGTCGCGCTGCTGGGGCCCAGCGGCTGCGGCAAGTCCACGCTGCTGCGGCTGGTGGCGGGCCTGGAGCCGGCCACCACCGGCCGGCTGGCGCAGGACGGCCGGCCCATTGCCCGGCCCGACCCCTCGCGCATCGTCGTCTTCCAGGACCCGACGCTCTACCCCTGGCGGCGCGTGCGGGCCAATGTGGCACTGGGCCTGCAGGCGCGTGGCGTGCTGCGCGCGCAGGCCGGCCGCGTGGACGACGCGCTGGCCCGCGTCGGGCTGGCCGACTTCGCCGATGCCTTTCCGCACCAGCTCTCCGGCGGCATGGCGCAGCGCGTGGCGCTGGCGCGGGCGCTGGTCAACGACCCGCGCCTGCTGATCCTGGACGAGCCGCTGGGCAAGCTGGATTCGCTCACGCGGCTGCAGATGCAGAGCGAACTGCTGGGCCTGTGGCAGCGCAGCGGCTTCTCGGCCCTGCTGGTCACGCACGACGTGGAAGAGGCCCTGTTCCTGGCCCAGCGCGTGGTGGTGCTGAGCGACCGGCCCGCCCGCATCGTGGCCGAACTGCCGGTCGACCTGCCCTACCCGCGCCACCGCGGCCATCCGCGTCTGGCCGAGCTGCGGCACGCGGCGCTGCGCCACCTGGGGCTGGATGCGAGCTGGTAACCCGCGCCGCCGCGCGGCGCCATCGGCCCCGGCACCGCGCCGGACGCCCTGCGGCCCGCCATGACCGACGCACCCGACGCCCTCTGGCTGCAATGGCTGCTGCAGGCCCTGCAGTCGGCCCAGGCCGCGCTGCTGCAGACGCTGCACGCCCTGGGCCTGGTGCCCACGCTGCATGGCCAGCCGGCCTGGCCCTGGGCCTGGCGGCTGGCCGGCGACACCCTGCTCTTCGACCTGGGACAGGCGCGCCGGCTGGCGATCACGCTGGGGCTGCTGACGCTGGCCCTGCTGCTCGCCGGGCTGGCACTGGCCTGGCGCCGGCCGCGGCTGCCGCTGTTGGCGCTGGCCGCCCTGCTGCCGTTGCTGGCACCCTGGCCCGAGTGGGCCGCCGTGCGCGTGGCCGCCACGCCGGCCAGCTTCCACGCCTCGCCCACCGGCTTCGACGCGCGCAGCATCGCGCACGGCCAGCAGTTGTACCGGCAGCTGTGCGTGGACTGCCACGGCGACGACGGCCGCGGCCATGGCCCGCTGGCCGCGCGGCAGCCGGTGTGGCCGCCCAACCTGGCCGGCCCGCTGCTGTGGCGGCGCGCCGATGGCGACCTGCTCTGGCACGTGCTGCACGGCATGCACGATGCGCGCAGCAACCAGCCGTCGATGCCCGCCTTCGCAGGCCGGCTGTCCGCCGACGACGCCTGGGCGCTGATCGACGCCATGAAGGCCCTGGCCGCCGGCCAGATGCTGCGGCAGACCGGCCAATGGCTGCAGCCGGTGCGGCTGCCCGCCTTCTCCCTCCGCTGCCCGGCCGCGCCGGGGCGCACGGCCAGCACCGACCTGCGGGGCCAGCGGCTGCGGGTGATGGTGCCCGGCGACACCGCGCCGCCGCCCGACCCGCGCGTCGTCACGGTCGCGCTCGCACCGGCAGGCGCGGGCGCCGCCTGGCCGCTCGCGGCCGGCACGGACTGCCAGGCCACCGATCTCGCCGCCTGGACGGCCCTGGCCCTCATCGCGGGCCACACGGCCGACGCCGCGGCGCTGGCCGGCACCCAGTTCATCGTCGACCGCGCCGGCTGGCTGCGCGCCCGGTCGGCCCCCGGTGCCGCCGACTGGCAGGAGGACGACCTGGTGTGTCGCGCGGCGTCGACCTCGTTCCCGTCGACGTCCACATCGTCCGCCGCGGGACCGGTGCCCGCTGCCGGCACGCCTGGCAACGATGGCCTGGGCAGCCTCATCGCGCGCATGGACGCCGAGCCGGTGCGCTACGTCAAAGGTGGCGTCGTGCATTGACGGGCGCCGCAGGCCCGGTGTGCCCTGCGTTGCCCATTGGCGCGATGCCGCTTTCTTGTTCCATCCCCCTTTTCAGGAGAACGACCATGTCCCCGACCCTGCCCCCAACCGCCAGCCGCCGCCGCTTCCTGGCCGGCGGTTCCGCCATCGCCGCCGGACTGGCCCTGCCGGGCCTCGGCGCCCGCGCCGAGTCCCGCCCCGTGCTCAAGGCCGGTGACCAGAAGGGCGGCCTGCGCGCCCTGCTCGAAGCCGCCGGCGCGCTCGACGGCCTGGGCTACGACATCCAGTGGGCCGAGTTCCCGGCTGCCGCGCCGCTGGCCGAGGCCCTCAATGCCGGCGCGGTCGATTCCGGTCCCATCGGCAATGCGCCGCTGATCTTCGCCCTGGCCGCCGGCACGCGCGTCAAGGCCATCGGCGCCAACCGCAGCGATGCCTACGGCACGGCCGTGCTGGTGCGGCCGGATTCGCCGCTGCGCAGCGCCGCCGACCTCAAGGGCCGCAGCGTGGCCACCAACCGCGGCTCCATCGGCCATTTCGTCACGCTCAAGGCCATCACCGCCGCGGGCCTGCAGCCGGGCGACGTCAACCTGCGCTTCCTGCCGCCCGCCGACGCCAAGCTGGCCCTGACGCAAGGCTCGGTCGATGCCTGGGCCACATGGGAGCCCTACACCGCCATGGCCGAGACCGCCGGCCATGCCCGCGTGCTGGCCAGCGGCCGCGGGCTGCTGCCGGGCCTGAGCTACCTGGCCGCCACCGACGCCGCCATCACCGCCAAGCGGCCGGTGCTGCAGGACTTTCTGCAGCGCGTGGCCCGCGCCCAGCGCTGGGCCAACCAGAACGTGGCCGGCTACTCGGCCACGCTGGCCCGCATCATCGGCATCTCGCCCGAAGCCGCGCGCCTGCAGTTCGAGCGCCGCCAGCAGGCCTGGGTGCCCATCGACGACCGGGTGGTGGCCGACCAGCAGGCCACGGCGGACTTCTATGCGAAGGTGGGGCTGATCAAGGCGCCGCTGCAGGTGGCGGGGACCTTCGATAGGGGGTTTGCGCTGCCGGGATGAGGCCGCGCGACGTGCGCGCCGCGGCGGGTGCGGGGTCGGAAGCGCCCGAGGCTAAGCGCCGACGCACTTACCCACGACCCGGTTGCGCCCTTCCCGCTTGGCCCGGTAGAGCGCCCGGTCGGCCAGGCGCAGCAGTTCGTCGTCCTCACGGGCGCTTGCGTTTGGGGGGCTTGAACGCCGCCGCATCACCTCGGGCTGCTGCGCGCAGTGTGTGACGGGTATCGCCGGCCAGATCGGCTTCGGTGATCGGCGCGCCCAGCGCCGCCTTGACTTCGGGCGGCCACACCACGGTCTGTGCGGTCCACACCACCAGACGGTTGACCACGATCCACACCAGCACGAAGGGCAGCAGCAGGTGCTGCAACACCATCGAGCCCGGTTTGTCTTTCCATTCCGCCCAGTAGCCATGACGCCGCGCCAGCAGGGCCTTGAACATGTCGATGGCCTTGCCGCTGCGCGCCTTGGGGGGTACTTCGCCGGCAGCCAGCGGTGGTGCCCCTTCCTCCATGTAGCGACGGATGTACTCCCACAGCGCGTCCGGGAACTCCAGGCCGCTGATGACATAGAAGCCGCCGATGGTCGGATCGCTGGGGCTGCGGCGCATCAGGAACACCAGGTGCTCGTGCTGCCGGATGCTGACCGTGGAGCCGCCAGTGGTGACCTGCCGCTCGCAGTCAACAAGGTCCCAATCCACGACACGCGCCTGGATGCGCGAGGGGCCGAAGAGCACCCAGCGGCGGTACCTGGAGCGGTAGACGTAGTAGACCTTGCGGCGGGCTCGGTCGAAGTAGATGGGGGCTTCGGATGGGCCGAAGAATTCGAAGTAGAGGCCGACGAAAGCGATGGCGGAAATCATGCAGAGATTCAACGCCAAAACAACATAGCCCCAAAACTCGCCACTTTTAAGCAAGTCGAAAAGAAAGGACCGTGTAAACCAAGCACCTATCCCCCCTGCCACCACTCCATATGTCGTCACATATCCACCAACCGCGACCAGCGACCCCCCTTGCAATTCAATCGCATCGCGGTACACGCCCGTGAGCTTGTTGGCGTGCCATGCCTTCTCGCCAACCGAGCCGCGGTTGCCGTAGCGCCTGCGCACACCATAGACGTTCTCACGCTCAGCATCGGTGCTGATGCCACGGGTGTTCAAAGGCATCGTCGTCCCTCAGTCGATGTTGGGGTCGATGGCCGGCGTCTTGTCGGCTTCCCGCTCGCCTGGCACCCTGGGCATGGGGTGCAGCCGCTCCAACTTGCTCAGCTCGGCCTGCGCGGCGGCGGAATCGAAGATCAGCTCGAAGGCCGCCGCTTCTTCAACCGCGCTCGTAAAGCGCTTCTTGTTGGCGGGTGATACGCCCAGCTCGTCGGGTGTGTCACCGCCAAAGTAACAACCGCCGGCCCAGCGTTCAAAGGCATCACGCTCCAGGATGGACGCGGCCACGATGCCTACGATGCCCACGAGCAGCATAAACACCCCGATGCCAGAAACGGCGCTGACAACTGCTGCCTCGGCCACCTCCACACCAGCAATGCGGAGTAGCAAAGAGGCAACAGCTCTACTGGCGGCCTGGGCCGCAACAGCGTCGGTTAGGGCAAAACCGCTAGTGCCGGCAGTGACGACAAAGCCGCTCATCGCTGTGCCATAACTCCAACTCGCCCCTATATCCCCCTTGTTCTTAGCCCCACCCGCCTTCGCGTACATCAGGTAAGCATTAATCGCACCCCCCGCCATGCCCATCACCGCCGAGGTCGCACGCACGGCCGCCAGCGGCACGCTCTTCTCCGCCAACGCTACGCCTCCGGCCTTCCTGAGCAGCACCGCCTTGTAGGCCCCGCCCGCCACCTCGGCCAGCGCGCCGATGGCGCCGCCCGCGCTGTCGATGGTGCCCAGCACCGCCTCCAGGAACTTGTCGTCGTCGCGAAACAGCCGGTCCCGCTGCTCGTTGATCTGCTTGAAGCCCTGGTACAGCCCCAGGCTCTGCACGATCAGCGCGCCGCTGGCCATGCGCACTTCCACACTGTTGATCTTGTAGTCCTTCACGGCCTCGGTGCGCTGCACGACTTCCCTGAGTTCGTCGGCCCCGAGCCGGCTGGTTCCCATGCGGCTGGCCTGCTCTTCCAGGCTGGAGATGCGGCGGTTGGCGTGCGGCGTGCCGATGCCGGCCGCCGCAGGGGCCACACCGCCCAGGTTGCTGACGCGAATCTTGTCCTCGTGCACCTGCAGCGCCGTGTGCGCATCGGTCAGCACCATGATCTTGAACGTCTTGGCGCTCTGGTCACCACTCGCGCCGCCCAGCGCTTTGTGGACATGCTGCGTGGCGGCGCGCTTTTCCGCGCCGTGCATTGCGCTGGCGCGCACGAATTGCAGGAACTCCCTGGCATCGACGTCGGCCGTGAGCAGCACCGGCAGCAGCAGCGCGCTCCTGTCTCGGCCCGTCGTGCTGGCCACCGCCCGCTCGATGGCCTGTTGCGCCAGCGTGAGCGTCGGCAGCGTGCGAAGCCACTCGGCCAGCCCGGCCGGCGGCGGCGCCTTCGGCAGGCGGGCCGCCATGGCCGCCAGTTGCAGGGTACCGGCGACCATGGCGGTCAGTCCCCCCATGCTCAGGGCCACCACGCGCGGATGCAGCCAGTTGTACTTGCGCGCCATCTCGTGGTTGAGCACCCCGCGCATCAGGTCCACGGTCTTGTCGCGCATGTTGCCGTCGTTGCCGCGGTCCCAGTCGCCCACCAGGAGTTCCCGGGCCTTGTCGATGCTGTCCTTCTGGTTGCCGAAGAAGGCGCGCAGCGCAAAGGCATCGGTCTTTCCGATGTCCTGGCCCAGGGTCAACGCCAGCCACTGGTTGATGTCGTCCTTGTGCGCCAGCGGCTGGGGGTAGCACACGCGGTCGGCTTCCTCGGCGTACAGAATGTCGAGGCTCGTCATAGCGCCCCCGTCAAGCGTTACCTCGCGGTTGGTTAACGGCGCCGATGCATCCCGCCAGGGGGCGGGCTGTTGCCCTTTGTACTGCACGTCGCCCTATGCTGCGTCCATCGGCTCGATGCAAACACTCATGCGCCGGCCGCAGTGCGTTCACTGGCGGCACGCAACCGATGCTCACTGTCCGCGGCCAAGTCGGCTTCCGTGATAGGTGGCCCCAACGCTTCGGTGATCTCTTTCGGCCAGTGCACCGTCTGCGCTGTCCATACCACGCAGCGGTTGACCAGCAGGAACACCAGGAACAGCGGCAGGGTCAGGTGGAAGAACAGCTGCTTCCAGAAGAACTCTTTCCAGTCGCGACGGTAGTCGCGGATGCGCTGCTTCAAAGCTTCGATCATGTCGAAACCTTGCCCTTTGAAGGGCGGCGCCTCACCCGCGCGCAGCGGCGGGGTGCCCGCTTCCATGTAGCCGCGGATGTACTCCCACATCGCCCCGGGGAAGTCCAGCGCGGGCAGCACGAAGTGGTCCACGATGGTCGGGTCGCGCTCGCTGGAGCGCACGAGAAACACCATGTGGTAACTGCGGCTGATGCTGGTGGTGCTGCCGCCGAGCTTGGTGTGGAGTTCGGCGTCGACCAGTGACCAGTCGGCAGAGCGGGCCTCCACCACGCTGGGGTCGAACAGCCAGAAGCGCTTGCGGCCCTGGTGCACGTAGTAGACCTTGCGATGGGCGCGATCAAAGTAGATAGGCTGCTCGCTGGGGCTGAACATCTCGAAGTAGAGGCCGATAGCGAACAGTGACCAAATGATGCTTATGTTTAGAGCAAACCATCCCCATGCCTGGTCATGAAATAGGCCGCAAAGAAAGCTCCATCCATAGACCATTCCAGCTCCACTGCCGATCAATCCGAAAGTCGTCACATATCCGCCGGCTTCCACAATCGACCCGCCATTGACTTCTACTGCATCGCGATAGACGCCGCTCAGCCTCCCCTGGTGCCCTCCTTCAGGGCTCCCCGGCAGCCGCTTGT
Organism: Pseudacidovorax intermedius; assembly: GCF_001476815.1. Classification (GTDB taxonomy): domain Bacteria; phylum Pseudomonadota; class Gammaproteobacteria; order Burkholderiales; family Burkholderiaceae_C; genus Xenophilus; species Xenophilus intermedius_A. Next base: position 26,827 of record NZ_LDSL01000141.1, read on the forward strand.
CATAGCGCTGCACTAGCCCTGAAACCAAGCCTTCCTGGCGCGCATCGTCGGTGCTCACACCGCGGACGTTGACGCCTATCATGGAATCGCTCCCCCGCCCCAACCGTCACCCATCGGGTTACCCAACGGCGCTGGCACGTCCCGCCCCGGATCAGGGTATTTCTGTGCCTTGCGCATTAGCTCGTTCTGGGCATCGGCTTCGTACTCGATGGCCATCAACCAGTGCTGTTCGTCGGCCGCCGTGGCAAAGCGCTTGACGCCATCGTTGCCGAAGTAGCAACGACCCGCCCAGCGCTGGTACGAATCGCGTTCATTGACCGTCGCGTACACGTAGCCACCGATGGCGACCAGCATCAGTACCAAACCTACTCCGGAGACGACTGCCGCAACTGTGCCTGCCGCGCCGGCGATAGCTGCCTCGGTAGCGACGGCACCGGCCATGCGCAGCACCACATGGCGTGCAATGGCGCGGCTCGCAATCTGTTTAGCAGCAGCATCAGCAACGCTCACGCCCCCGGTAGCAATCAGCAGCAACCCGGCGACGGAAGACGTCTTGTAGCCCTTAAAGGACTGCTCATCCCCTTCCGCTTTTGCTCCATCCGCCTTCTTGCCCATCAGGTAGAAAGTGATCACCGCCCCCAGCATCCCCGTGACCGCCGCGGTGGTCCGCAGCACTGCCAGTCGCCCGCTGGCCTCCACCAGATGCTCCCCGCCCGGCTTGAGCAGCAGATTCGCCTTGTGCGCGCTGGCCCACAACTCCGCGCTGGCGCCCACGAAGCCGCCCAGGCTGTCCAGCACCCCGATGGCCGCCTCGTTGATCTTGTCCTGATCCCGCTGGCTCTTGTTGAGTTCGGCCAGCAACTGCGGTATGCCCTGGTACAGCCCCAGCCCCTGCACCACCATGGCCCCCAGCGCCAGGCGTCCTTCGACGCTGTTGAGGTTCAGTTCCTTGATGGTCGTCTGGCGCACCATCACTTCGGCCACTTGCGCGGGCGTCAACGGCTCGCTGACCGGCAACCGTGCAGCCTGCAATTGAACGTCCTCCAGGCTGCGCACGGCATGCCCGCCCACGGCGCGCGCCACCTCGACCCGCGCACCGGGAATGCTCTCTGCACGGACATGGCCCTCGCGCACTGCAAGCGCCGTCTTGACGTCGGTGAGTACCTGAAGGCTGACGGTCTTGCCTCGTGCGACGACCACCGCCTTTTGCCCCTTGGGCAGGTAGCCATTGAGCACGCGCAGCGCGGTGTCGGCGTCCACCTGCACTTCGAGCAGGATCGCCGTGCTCAAGATCGCCTTGTTGCCGGTGGGCAATGCGCTTTCCACAGCCAACTCCAGTTGCCGCTGCGCCAGCGTCAGCCCGCCGAGCATGGCGCGGTACTTGGCCAGCTTGCCGCTCTGCGGTGCCGGCGACCTGTCGCTCATCATGGCCATGAGCTGGAACACACCCGCCGCAGTGGCGGCCAGGCCGCCAGCGGAGAAGGCCATCAGGCGCGGATGCAGCCAGTTGAAACGCCGGAACAGGTCGTGGGTGAGGACCCCCTTGGCCAACTCGTAGGTCTTGTCGCGGCTGTCGCCTTCTGAACGGTCGGCCTTGCCCACAAGAACGGCCTTGGCTTTCTCCAGAACGGACTTCTGGTTGCCGAAAAAGGCGCGCAGCGCCACGGCGTCGGGGGACGTGATTTCCGCATCGAGGATCAAGCCGACCCAGCGCTCGATGTGCCTGGCCGTCAGCGGCTGCGGGTAGTGGATCAGGTCGCTTTCGGCGGCATAGATCTGCCCGGACGACACCACGGCCGTGATCTTGCCGGCGTCGTTTTCATCGAAGTGTGTTTTGAAGTAGTTCCGCGTGGCCGGGCGGCCGACCACCTTGAGCCAGTCGGCTTCATAAGCAGCCAGCGCGTTGTCCATCTGCTTTTCGATCTGCTCGCGCTTGGCCGGCCATGCCCGGAACCGGGCGGTGTCGAGTTGATCGGTGATCCTGGCCCAGTTGCGCTGCGCCAGGATGCGGCTGTCACGTTCGACGCGCCCTGCGAAGTCTTTCGCATGTCGGTCAGTGGGCCGCATGCGGCCGGCGCGGCTGCCGTCCTCGGCATAGGCACCGCTGGGGTCCGGCGACCATTCGTAGGTGACACCTTGCACGCGGTGGCGAATGCTCTGCCACTGCTTCTCGGAGGCAACTGTGGCGCCTTCGAAGGACTGGAGCGCGGCAGCGGCCACGATGGACTTTCTCAGTCCCTCCAGGGTCGTGTAGCACGCCTCGGAGCGCACCCAGTCCTGGTTGGCGAGCCAGGCGTTCTTGTTGGCCCGATCCTTGGCCATTCGGATGCCGTTCAGGTCGGCGCCCAGCCCCACCGGATCGGGCAGCACCAGCACGAATGCCTTGCCCCGGGTGATAGGGTGCCCCTCGGCCTGCTGCTGCATCACCGTCTGCAGCCCGCGCGCCTGGCCGTAGGTCTTGTCGTCAGGCGTGTTGTAGAACGGCGTGGCGGGCTGCGTGCCGCCGTTGGTGACGTTGTAGCCCGACTTGGTGCCCCCGTGGTTCATCGAGCGCAGCGCGAAGTCGGCGATGTGGTCCTCCATGGCGTGCACGTCGGCCTTGAAGGCTTGCTGGACACCGCCCAGGTCTTGAAGGGGGTCGATGCAGACCATGCCTGCGGCAGCGGGGTCTTTCTGCACCCTGGCGCGCATGGCGTCGTCCCACCAGTTCATGCTGAAGCCGATCCAGACCTTGCCGGAGGTGCCGGGGTCCTTTCTGGGCAACTGGATGCAGAGGGTGCGAAGGTCGTTCGGGTGCGACTCGCGCATGTTGCACGCGAACTCGGCTTTCTGGTTCATCCAGACGATCTGCGACTCGGGGATCAGCACACCGCTGCCCTGCACGCGGAACGCCTGCCAGGGGTTGATGAGGTGCGGCGGTCGCTTGGTGTAGTAGGCATACACGAAGCCGCCCTGGCGCAGCATGCGCAGCACGTAGCGCGAGGCGTCCAGCGCAGGCAGGCCCAGCGCCTCGACGCTGGGCTCGTGGGTCTTGAGCCGGGCGGCTTCGGCGGGGGCGAAGTCAGGGTCGCTGGCGATGGCGCTGGGACGCACGAGCAGGATCGGCAGGCCGGCCTTGTTGCCGCAGCGTTTGCACTTGTCGGGGTCGCTCATGCCTGCGCCCTCCAGTGGTCCGCGGGCTTGCCGGCCCATTCGGCGCGCCACACGTCGAGGGCGTCGGACATCTCCTGGCGTGTGCGTTGCAGCACACCGAGCAGCCATGGCAGGCGGGGCCAGTGCTCGAAAGCAGGCGCGGACACCGCTTCCGCCGCGTAGGCGGCCTGGTCTTCCACGTAGTCCAGCGAGCGCCGTGCGGTGATGACCTTCTCGGTCAGGGTGTCGTGAATGTCCTGCGGCAGCGGGAAGCGGTGGCGCAGGAGGAGGTATTGCGCGCGGTGAACGGCGCCACACAGGCCCAGCACGTCGGCGCACTGGCCGGCTGCCAGCAGGTGGGCCCTGCCGGGCTGACCTTCGGCGCCCGCAAGGGTCTGCAAGCGCAGGTCGTGGTCGAGGTAATGCCAGCCTCGGATGCCGCGCAGGGCCTTGTCCCACACAATGCCTTGGCCGGCGAGGCGCAAGGTGTGCAGCACGCGCCGGTCCCAGATGCGGATGAGGCTTTTGCTGCCCTGGCGCATGAGGTCGGTGAGTTGCCGCGCCAGCGAGGTGCCCGCAGGGTCATGGCCCACGGTCGAGGGCGCCGGATCGGCGTCTTCTTCCTCGTCGTCGTGCCGCTGGAGCCAGCCGCCGATGCGCGGGGCGCCGTTGCCTTGCGCACACGCCACGAGATGCTCCTGCACGGCCCACTCGATGCTGCTGGCGAGCAGCGGATCCTGCGCGTCGGCGAGACGTACGAGGTAGGGGAAGGTGGCTTCCTGGTGCCTGCCGAAGTCGCGGTCGTAGAGAGTGTGGACCGGCCGGGCCCATGCCGACTCGCGCGCCGCGCGAAGGGCGCCGGGCCGGGGTTCGACATCCTCCACCTCGATGCCGGGGGGATCGCCGAAGGCTGGGTGGACCAGCAGGTAGGCCGGGCCGCCGTGCAGTTGCGCGGTGAGTTGCCCAGTGAGATGGTCGAGAAGAACGCGAGGCGGGGTATCCCACCGCCACGGCGGAAGGTCGAGGTCTGTCATGCGCTGCCCAATCCACTACTTTTTTATTGGGCAGCCTGCGCTTCTTTGCGCGCATCGCAGCCCTCCCTGTGCCATCCCGTGGGTGCGGGGTGGCGGCAGCATCCTACAGCACGGATCGCGGCGAACAGTGGGGGCTTATGGCGGAGTGCGTCCGCAGCGGGTCGCAAGGCACACGGACTTGGGCTACGCGCCGACGCACTCACCCACGACCCGATTGCGCCCCTCCCGCTTGGCCCGGTAGAGCGCCCGGTCGGCCAGGCGCAGCAGTTCGTCGGGCGAGCGCGGCTGGGCGCCCTGCACGGTGAGCACGCCCAGGCTGGCCGTCACGTGCGGTGCCACGGCCGACTGCGCGTGGGCGATGCCCAGCGCCTGCACGGCCTGCCGGGCCTGCTCCGCCACCGCCATCGCCTGCCCATGGGGCGTGCCCGGCAGGATGCAGGCGAATTCTTCGCCGCCATAGCGCGCCACCGTCGCACCCGGCACCGAGACGGCGGCCTGCAACGCGCCCGCCACGCGCTGCAGGGCGTCGTCGCCTTCCACATGGCCGTGCGCGTCGTTGAAGGCCTTGAAGGCGTCCACGTCGGCCAGCACCAGCGACAGCGGCCGGGCCCACTGGAGCTGGCGCCGGCTTTCCGCATCGAGCTGGATGTCGAAGTGGCGCCGGTTGGCCAGGCCCGTGAGCGCATCGGTCACGCTCAGCCGGTAGATGCGGTCGTTGAGCGCGCGCAACTCGGCCTCGAAGCGCTTGCGCTCGGTGATGTCGCGCACGATGGAGCAGTTGAAGCGGCGGCCCTCGTGTTCCACCAGGTTGACCGTGACCTCGATGGGAATGTCCACGCCCGCGCGCGAGCGGTTGACCGTCTCCAGCCGGAAGGACTTGCGGGCCACCACCTCGGCCCAGTGCGCGCGCCAGCGGGCTTCGTCGAAATGCGGATCGACGTCCCACACGTGCATGCGCGACAGCTCGTCGGCGCTGTAGCCCAGCAGCCGGGTGGTGGCGGGGTTCACGAACACGTAGCGGCCGTGCTCGTCCAGCCAGATGATCATGTCGGCGAGTTTGTCCACCGTGACCTGGGTCAGCATGGCGCGGTAGGACGGATCGCCGGGGTCCTTGCTCGTTGTCATGGGGCGGTTCGGGCCGAAGCGTAACGCCTGGGTCGGCGGGCCGGTGATCGGCCACGGCGCTGTGGTGGGCATGGGCAGATCGAACTGTCACATTGTCTTTACAGAATCTCGGGCTTTGCCCCCGTCCGAGATTCCCATGGCCCCCGCCTCCCTCTTCCGCCTCCGCACCCTCGTCCTCGCCGTCGCCAGCGCCGCCGCCCTCATGGCCTGCGGCGGCGGTGGCAACACCGTGAGCTTGATGCCGGCCGCCAGCGGCGGCGCTGCCGCACCCACGGGCACCGGCAACAGCGGCGGCGGCACGGCCGCCACGCCCGAGACCGTCACCATCCCCGCCGAACCCGCCGGCCTGGGCCGCGCCGACACGGCGCCCATCCCCAGCGTGGTCGCCTACGTGGACACCGGCGCCACCAACCAGCGCGACAACCCCTGCAACGTCACGCTGGACACCAATGCCGGCGCCCGCGTGCTGCAGGGCTTTCTGGACATCTGGACGCCCAGCTCGCTCAAGGTCGATGCCGGCGTGAACCTCGCCGCGGCCAACGGCTGCCCGGCCGTGACGCCCTCGACCTGGAGCGGCATTCCCGGCGATAGCACCGACGGCACGGTCAAGAACGCCACCATCCACGCCGCCAACATCAACTACGTCAAGACCGTCACGCAGGCCCGCACCACCGCCCAGGGCCTGGCCGCCTACCTCGACGATCGCCGCGGCAAGGGCTACAGCGTGAGCGACGGCATGGGCCCGCTGACCAGCGCCTGGCGCGCCGGCACGCAGCAGACCACCACCATCACGGCCGTGGACCCCAACACCGCCATCGCGCCGGCCGTCAACGATGGCGGCAACAACGTGGGCGTGGGCAGCAGCGGCGGCAACGCCAACCTGGGCCTGGCGGTGGACTTCATCAACGGCCTGGCCGCCGGCTCCACCGAGCCGCCCAAGCGCTTCTACAAATACGCCCGCCCCTGGCGCTGGAGCAGCGACGTCAAGGTGGTGCCCGCGCTCGAATCGGCCAAGAGCAGCACGCCCGCCACCGACGGCGGCTTCCCCAGCGGCCACACGGCCGAGGCCTGGCGCGACACGCTGGCCATGGCCTGGCTGGTGCCGCAGCGCTACCAGGAGCTGATCGCCCGCGCCATGGAGATGGGCGAGAACCGCATCCTGGCCGGCATGCATTCGCCGCTGGACACGATGGGCGGCCGCGTGCACGCCACGGCCGTGGTGGCCTACAACCTCTCCAGCGTGGCCAGCTACGGCGACGCGGCCAAGAAGGCCGCCTTCGACCAGGCCCAGGCCTGGCTGCGCACGCAGACCGGCAGCGCCGACTTCAACGCCCTGGCCGCCTATGCCCGCACGCCGCGCACGAGCGATGCGACGCAGCCCGACTTCGACCGCTTCAGCGACACCGCCGCCTGGCGCAAGACCTATCTGCAGCGCATGACCTACGGGCTGGGCACCACCGGCGCCGCCGGCCAGCCCGCCACCGTGCCCAAGAGCGCCGAGGTGCTGCTGGAGACCCGCCTGCCCTACCTGAGCGCCGACCAGCGCCGCGTGGTGCTCAAGAGCACGGCCATCGACTCCGGCTTTCCGCTGGGCAACGACGGCGAGGGCTGGGGCCGCCTGAACCTGTTCGCCGCCGCCGACGGCTACGGCCGCTTCGACGGCGACGTGGCCGTGACCATGGATGCCAGCCAGGGCGGCTTCAGCGCCTTCGACCGCTGGCGCAACGACATCTACGGCGCCGGCAAGCTGACCAAGCTGGGCAGCGGCAGCCTGCGCCTGTCGGGCAACAACGGCTATGCCGGCGGCACGGTGCTGGCCGCCGGCACCCTGGGTGCCGACTCGGCCACCGCGCTGGGCGTTGGCGACGTGTTCGTCAAGGGCGGCACGCTGGAGAGCGCCGTCGCCAGCCTGCCGCTCGTCATTCCCGGCCGCTTCACGCAGACGGCCGGCACGCTGAGCGTGGTGGCGGGTGCCAATGGCGCGGGCCTGCTGCAGGTGGGCGGCACGGCGGCCATCGCCGGCGGCAACCTGGCGGTGCGTTTCGCCAGCGGCGCCACGCCGAAGGTGGGCGACACCATCACCGTCCTGCAGGCCGCCAGCCGCCAGGGCCGCTTCGCCGGCGTCACAGTGCAGGGCTTCGGCAAGTTGAGCGTGAGCTACACGGCCAACGCCGTGCTCGTGCGCCTCGACGGGGTCTGATCGCCTACCAGTCGCCGCCGTTGCGGTTCGGCCCCAGCTGCAGGCCGTCGATGCCCGCCGCCGGCCACGCGCCGATGGCGTGGCAGGCATGGCCCGGGACGACCAGCGGCCCGCGCTTGGGCACGCCGTCCGCGGCGCGCACCAGCACCTCGACGACGTCCTGCGCCTCGCCGCAGGACACGACCAGCCGGTGCACGCCGGGCGTCTCAACCACCATGGACGCCCGCCAGAAGCCGGGCGCACCGGCCTCCATGGCCACCGGCGCGCCGCCGTCGAGCGCGGCCAGCATGGGCGCGTCCGACTTGCCGAAGCGCCGCGCCACCACGCGCAGCGGCCCGGGCCGCGGCACCTGGCGCGCCTGCACCGGCCGCGTGACCAGCCGCAGGTCGCAGGGCGACACGATCTGCACGTGCGGCCAGTCCGCCCCCAGCGGCCGGAAGCGCCAGCTCGGCAGGCCCTCGTGCACGCACACCACCGAGAAGCCCGGCGCGCCGCCGCCCTCCTCGATCTGCGCCGTCGAGCGCGTGGCGCCGTAGATCACCGCGCCGTCGTTGAGCAGCTCGTTGTAGTGCGTGTGGCCGGTGTCGACGAAGGGCACCCGCGCATCGGCGAAGAGCCGGGCCAGTTCATCGCCGCCCACGGCCAGGTCACCCGGGTAGCAGTGCATGAAGACCAGCGGCAGCTGGCCCGCGGCCTCGGCCAGCGCCAGTTCGCGCGCGATGCGGTGGCGGTGGTGCGAGGTGAAGCGGAAGTCCGGCCCGCCCGCGCCGGCGCTCACCACGTCCACGAAGATGCAGCGGTGGCCGGCGATCACCTCCGCCTCGGGGCGCTGCTCGGGCGCGAAGGCGGCCTCGAAGGCGGCCAGGCTGCCGCCCTCGAAATCGTGGTCGCCGGCCACCACCCGCAACGGCAGCCGCAGCGGCGCCAGCGCCTCGGTGATGGCGGCGTACTGCGCGGGCGTCGCATGGTTGGCGTTGTCGCCGGGCAGGTAGACGAAGTCGGCCAGGCCGGCATGGGCGTTGATCTCGCGCACCAGCGCCGCCAGCCGCGGCCGCGCGGCCCAGCCGTCGGCCTCGTCCATGTGCAGGTCGCCGACGTGGATCCAGGCGATGGAGGAAGAAAAAGCAGAAGTCGTCGTCACGAGGAAGCTCCAGCAGCAAGCGGCCCGCCGGCCCGCGGTTCGCACACGCCGGCGCAGGCCGGCCGCAGCAGCGCCGCGAAGCCGATCCACAGCGCCAGCGAGGCGAGCGCGAAGCCGCCCAGCACGTAAAAGGCGACCTGGTAGCCGAACAGCTGCGCCAGCCAGCCGCCGATGGCGGGTGACAGGCTGGCGCCCAGGCCCTGCACCGTCATCACGGCGCCCTGGCCCACGTTGACGCGGCCGGTGCCGTCGAGCAGGCAGGCCACCAGGCCGGGCACCGCCACGCTCTGCAGGCCGGCGCCGATGCCATCGAGTGCCTGCACCGGCCACACGCCCCAGCTGTCGATCACGCTGCCGGCGATGGCGCCGCGCAGCGGCAGCGAGGCGAAGGACACGAGCATGACCAGCCAGTAGCCGCGCGTGGCCGACAGCCGCATGGCGGCCAGGGCGGTGACGATCATTACGGCCTGCGCCACCACCACGGTGAGCGCGGTGAACATGGCCGGGTTGCCCTTGCCGGCGCCGACCACGGCCAGGCCGTACAGCGGCAGCATGGCGCCATTGCCAAGGTGGAAGCAGGCCAGCGCCGCAGCCAGGATCAGCAGCGGCCGGTTCTGCAGCAGCGTGCGCAGGCCCTGGGCCTGTCCCTCGTCGGCCGCCGCGCCGGCCTTGCCGTCGTGCGGCCCTTCGAGCCCGCGCGCGGCGCGGTGGTCGATGGTGCGCTCCGGAATGGCCAGCACCGAGAGGATGGCGAACACGCCGAACAGCGCCGCCAGGAAGAAGATCGCCGGCATGCCGTAGCGAAAGCCCAACCAGCCCGACAGGGCCGCGCCCACCATGTTGCCGGCGTGGTTCCAGGCCTGGTTGCGGCCGTTCTGCGCGTTGAAGCCGCGCTGGCGCACCACGCCCAGCGTGATGCCCGCCACCGCCGGCCCGATGGCGGCACCGGCAATCGCCGTCGCCACCTGGCTCACGGTGACCACCAGCCCGGCCTGCGACCACAGGATGAGAAAAGAGGCCAGCACCGTGCAGATGCCAGTGATCACCACCACCCAGCGCTTGCGGGCCGTGTGGTCGATGAAGGCACCCGCCGGCACCGTCATGAGCATGCCGGCCACGCCGCCGGCCGTCATCACCGAGCCGATGGCCCCCGGCTGCCAGCCGCGCTGCTGCAGGAAGACCCCGAGGAAGGGCCCGATGCCGGCCTGCATGTCGGCCATGAAGAAATTGAGCGCGCACAGCGCGCGCGTGGCGCGGCGCCGGTCCCCGCCGGCGGCATCCCCGTCTGCTGCATTCGCGGAAGCCGCGAGGGTGGGCGAGGTGCGCATGGCGGGTGTCTCCAGGTTGGCGGGGGGTAAATCAGCCGATCAGGATCCGCGCCCCGATGGCCAGCAGGAGGGCGGGCGGCATGACCAGCACGCCCACCTTCAGGAAGCGGAAGAAGCCCACGTCGTCGCCTTCGCGACGGATGGCGGCCAGCCACAGGATGGTGGCGAGCGAGCCGGTGATCGACAGGTTGGGGCCCAGGTCCACACCGATCAGCGTGGCGTCGATCACCACCTGCGGCGGCCGGGCCTGCTGCAGGACGGTGCTGGCGAGCAGGCCGGCCGGCAGGTTGTTGATGACGTTGGAGCCGACCGCCAGCACCGCGCCGGTGACGGCCGCGGCGCCGTTCACGCTGCGCTGCACGCCGGCCATGAGCCACTGGGCCAGGGTGGCGATGACGCCCGTCTGGTGCAGCGCCTCCACCAGCACGAACAGGCCGGCCACCAGCGGCAGCACGCTCCAGGAAATGTCCTTGACCAGCGCCCAGGGGCTCGCCCGGTCGCGCACCAGCACCACGGCCGCCGTCAGGGCGCCCATGATGGCGGTGGGCAGGCCCAGGTCGATGCCCTTGAAGGACACCGTCATCAGCACGATGGCCGTGACGACCAGCGCGCCCAGCGCCGTCCAGCCGCCGGCATGCAGGGGCTCGACCTCGACGCGCCGTTCGCAGCCGCCCGCCAGTTCCTTGCGCATGGCCAGGCGCAGGCAGACGTAGGTGGCGCCGATGGCCAGCAGCGACGGCAGCCCGAAGCTCTTGATCCACGGCCACAGCGAGGGCACGTGCGCACCGTACAGCACCAGGTTGGCCGGGTTGGAGATCGGCAGCACGAAGCTCGCCGCATTGGCGATGAAGGCGCAGATGAACAGGTAGGGCAGCGCCGGCGTGCGGGCCTTGCGCGCCGCCGCATACACCGCGGGCGTCAGCACCACGGCCGTGGCGTCGTTGGAGAGGAAGGCGGTGATGACCGCGCCGATGGCATAGACCAGCGTGAACAGCCGCCTCTGCGAGCCGCCCGCCATGTTGACCGCATGCCCGGCCACCCAGTCGAACAGGCCTTCGCGCCGCGCCGTCTCGGACAGCAGCATCATGCCGATGAGGAAGAGGTAGACGTCGTTGCCCTTGGTGACGGCGCCCAGCGCCTGGTGCGCCGGCAGCAGGCCGAGCACGACGACCAGGGCGGCGCCCGCGGCGGCCCAGATGGCCTCGGGCAGCTTGAAAGGCCGGATCAGCACGCCGGCCGTAGTGGCACCGGCGATGGCCCAGATGGTGAGGTGGGAAGACAGCATGGAGAAGGGTCAGGAGGCGCCGGTGGCCGGGGCGGCCGGCAGCGCCGCGCGCGAAACATGGAAGCGGGCGATCATCGCAAGACCCAGGCGGGCCAGCACCGACAGCGCCGTGCAGGCCAGCGTGATGGCCAGCAGCCAGCGCTCGGTGGCATGGGCCTGGGCGTTGCGCTGCGCGAGCAGCTGGGACTCGGCGTCGCGCATCTCGGCGACGACGGCGCGCACCTCGTCCATGGTGCGCTTGCCCTCGTCGCGCAGCACCAGCGTACGGGCGGCTTCCAGGCCCTGGGTGCGGCGGGCCTGCACCGTCGCGTGCAGCTCGGCCAGCTTGAGGGCGACGGCGTATTCCAGCCGGTCCACGCGCCGCTGCTGCACAGTGCTGTCGCTGACCAGCGTGCGCAGCCGGTTGGCCAGCGGCGCGTGGACCGGCTGGAATACGCCGTCGCCCTCAAGCTGGCCGAGCTG
>NZ_LDSL01000142.1 GCF_001476815.1 Pseudacidovorax intermedius
CACGTCGCCGAGAGCGTGCTTGACCGCGTGCGCGAAGGCACCATCGCGCTGGACGACGCCCTGGTCTCGCTGTTCCTGGGCGTGCGCGACCACATCGGCCGCCTGGTGGCCGCCGCCGCCGCCGGCCAGCTGGAGGCCGACGCCGAACTCACCGCGCACGGCCAGCCGCTGCTGGCCGAGCTGCACCAGCTGCTGCAGGCCGCGGGCGCCCCGGCCGCGAGCCACGCCGCCGCGCCGGCGCCGGCCGCCGTGCCCATCGCGGTGGCCGGCGGGCGCGCCAGCGACCACTGGCACATCTCGCTGCGCTTCGGCGCCGACGTGCTGCGCAACGGCATGGACCCGATCTCCTTCCTGCGCTACCTGGGCAAGCTGGGCACCATCACCGGCATCGCCACCCTGGCCGACCGCCTGCCCGCGCTCAAGGACATGGATGCCGAGTCCTGCTACCTGGGCTTCGAGATCGGCCTGCGCAGCAGCGCCACCAAGGCCGCCATCGAGGGCGCCTTCGAGTTCGTGATGGACGACTGCGCGGTGCACATCGTGCCGCCGGACAGCGAGGTCTCGCGCTACGTCGAGCTGCTCAAGCTGCTGGCACCGGCCGGCGACGGCGAGGGCGAGGCGCTGCGCCTGGGCGAGATGCTGGTGACCTGCGGCAGCCTCACCCGCCGCGAGCTGGAGGACGCCCTGCGCCTGCAGGACGCGGGCATTGCCGCGCCGCTGGGCGAGCTGCTGGTCGAGCAGCGCAGCGTGCAGGCGCCGGTGGTGGAGGCGGCGCTCAGCCGCCAGAAGCAGATCAAGGCCAGCCGCTCGGCCGAGAGCCAGTCGGTGCGGGTCGATGCCGAGAAGCTCGACCGCCTGGTGGACCTGGTGGGCGAGCTGATCACGGCCAGCGCCACGGCCACGCAGGCCGGCCGCCACATCCAGAACAGCGCGCTGCAGGAGGCCCACTCCACGCTGACCGGGCTGGTGCAGGAGCTGCGCGACAGCGCGCTGCAGCTGCGCATGGTCAAGATCGGCGCGACCTTCAGCCGCTTCCAGCGCGTGGTGCACGACGTGGCGCGCGAGATCGGCAAGGACATCGCGCTGGTGGTGCACGGCGAGGACACGGAGCTGGACAAGACGGTGGTGGAGAAGATCGCCGATCCGCTGACGCACCTGGTGCGCAACAGCATGGACCACGGCATCGAGCCGGCGGCCCTGCGCCTGGAGCGCGGCAAGAGCGCGCGTGGCACGGTGACGCTCAATGCCTACCACGACGCCGGCCACATCGTGATCGAGGTGGGCGACGACGGCGGCGGGCTCTCGCGCGAGCGCATCCTGGCCAAGGCGACCGAGCGCGGGCTGATCGAGCCCGGGCGCGCGCTCTCCGACGCCGAGATCTACGACCTGGTGTTCGAGCCGGGCTTCTCCACGGCCGAGAAGGTGACGAACCTGTCGGGCCGCGGCGTGGGCATGGACGTGGTCAAGCGCAACATCACGGCGCTGCGCGGCACGGTGGCGCTGGCGAGCGAGCCGGGCGTGGGCACCACGGTGACGGTGCGCCTGCCGCTGACGCTGGCGATCATCAACGGCTTCCAGGTGGCCGTGGGCAACGCGGTGTTCGTGCTGCCGCTCGAAGCCATCGAGGAATGCATCGAGTTCCGCGAGGACAGCGGCCACGACTACACCGAGCTGCGCGGCCAGGTGCTGCCCTTCATTCGCCTGCGCAGCCTGTTCGCCGTGCAGGGCGCGGCCACCGCCCGCCAGAGCATCGTGGTGGTGCGCCAGGGCGGCCAGCGCTTCGGCCTGATCGTGGACCGCCTGCTGGGCGAGGCCCAGGCCGTCATCAAGCCCCTGGCGCCCATGTTCGCCCACCTCCAGGGCATCAGCGGCTCCAGCATTTTGGGCAGCGGTGAAGTCGCGCTCATCCTGGATGTGGCGGCGCTCGCCGCACAGGCCACCGCCCCGAAGGCCGACGCGGCCGAGCGCCGCAAGGCCACGGCAGAGCGTCCGGCCGCGGCGCTGTCCTGACGCATCCGCACACCGTCGCCGTCTCGCCCATCACACGTCACGACAACCAAGAGAAAACCGTGTTCGCCTCCATGAAACTCTCGACGAAGCTCTTCGGCTCGTTTCTGCTCGTCCTGGCCCTCCTGACCGGGCTGAACTTCTATGGTCTGTGGCACATGGGCCGGATGAACCAGCAGACCCATGAGCTCGCAGACAACGCCCTGCCCAGCGTGAAGTACGCGCTGCTGCTCAAGGCCAACCTGGTGCGCATCCGCGTGACGGAGTTGCGCGCGCTGATGGCCGAAAGCCCGCTGATCATTCGCGAGCACACCAAGAACGCCGAGAAGATCGTCGCGGAGACCCGCGCGCTGCTGGACAGCTATGCCCCGCTGGTGAACTCTCCGGAAGAGAAGCAGGGTTACGACGCCGTGAAGGACGGCTTCGGCAAGTTCTTCGCCGAGCACGACCGGATCATGAAGCTGGCCCTGCAGGACCAGCTGATCGAGGCCCGCGAACTGCTTGCCGGCGACATGCAGAAGCGCTACGACATGATCCGCGACACCAGCGACAAGCTGGCCGAACTCAATGCCACGATGGCGGACAAGGTGGGCGACGCCGCCGTGGCGGCCTACCAGCAGGCGCGCAGCTGGACGCTGAGCCTGCTGGCGGCGTGCGTGGTGCTGGCACTGGGCCTGGCGCTGCTCATCACCCGCTCGCTGACGCGGCAGCTGGGCGGCGAGCCGGCCCACGTGGCCGACATCGCCAACAGCGTCGCCGGCGGCGACCTCACGCTGGCCATCGCCACCCGCCCCGGCGACGACAGCAGCGTGCTGGCCGCCATGAAGAACATGGTCGACAAGCTCTCGCGCGTGGTCACCGACGTCAATGCCGGCGCCGAGTCGCTGGCCGGTGCCTCCGAAGAGGTCAGCGCCACCGCCCAGTCGCTGAGCCAGGCGGCCAGCGAGCAGGCCGCCGGTGTCGAGCAAACCAGCGCCTCGCTGGAGCAGATGACCGCCTCCATCGCCCAGAACACCGAGAACGCCAAGCTCACCGATGCCATGGCCACCAAAGCCTCGACGGAAGCCAACGAGGGCGGCGAGGCGGTGAAAGCCACTGTCCAGGCCATGAAGCAGATCGCCACCAAGATCAACATCATCGACGACATCGCCTACCAGACGAACCTGCTGGCCCTGAACGCCGCCATCGAGGCGGCCCGCGCCGGCGAGCACGGCAAGGGCTTCGCCGTGGTGGCCGCCGAGGTGCGCAAGCTGGCCGAACGCAGCCAGGTCGCGGCCCAGGAGATCGGCACTGTCGCCACCTCCAGCGTGGAGATGGCCGAGCGCGCCGGCGAACTGCTGGATGCCATGGTGCCCAGCATCCGCAAGACCTCCGACCTGGTGCAGGAGATCACGGCGGCCAGCGAGGAGCAGTCCTCGGGCGTCGGACAGATCAACGGCGCGGTCGGCCAGCTGAGCCAGACCACGCAGCAGAACGCCTCCAGTTCGGAGCAACTCGCCGCCACCGCCGAAGAGATGAGCAGCCAGGCCGAGCAGCTGCAGCACACGATGAGCTTCTTCAAGCTTGCCGGGGCGGCACCGCTGCGCGCCAGGCCGGCCCAGGAAGAGCCCGCGCCCGCCGCGGCCCGCCAGCCCCGGCGCGTGGGTCGGAAGCTGTCGCCGGCACCGCTGGCATTGGCCGGTGCCGACGGCCTGGACGAATCCTCGTTCGCCCGCTATTGAACCACCAACCTCCTCCACGATGGACTCGACAGCCTAGAACGGCCCATCCCCGGCATCCGGCATGACGCGGCCCCAGATCAGCGCGCGCCGACCTCGCCACCCAACACCTCAGCGTCTTTTCAGGGAAGCACCATGTTCAGGAAACTCAAACTCTCCACCAAGCTGTTCGGCTCCTTCATCATCGTCCTGCTGCTGATGATCTGCCTGGGGCTGTACGCCGCCAACAAGCTTTCTGCGCTGAATGAGGAAGCCGACGGCCTGGCGAACAACATCGTGCCCAGCATGAAGCAGGTACTGCTGAGCAAGTCCAACATCAACCGCCTTCGTTCTCTGCAGATGCGCACGATCATCTCCGCGGACGAGGCATCCATCGAGACCGCGCGCCGCGAGGGCGGCACGCGCATCCAGGACACACGCAAGCTGTGGGACGACTACGGCAAGCTGCTGGTGTCCCCGGAGGAACGCCGCCTCTATGACGTGGTCAAGGACGCCATGACCGCCTACTTCGCCTCGCACGAGCGGCTGGTGCTGCTGTCCTCGCAAGGCAAGATGGAGGAGGCACGCGCCCTGCTCGACGGAGAGTCCTCGAAGGTCTACAACCTGATTCGCACCGAGACCGACAAGCTCGCCGACATCAACATGGCCCAGGCGGAAAGTGCGGCAAGCGACGCGCGAACCACCTACGAGACCGCCAGCATGTGGACCTTCGTGCTGCTGGCCGTCTGCAGCGTGCTGGGACTGTTGATGGCCTTCATCATCACCCGCTCGCTGACGCGGCAACTGGGCGGCGAACCGGCCTACGTGGCCGACATCGCCAACAGCGTCTCCGGCGGCGACCTCACCCTGCAGATCGCCACCCGTCCCGGCGACGACGCGAGCGTGCTGGCCTCGATGAAGAACATGGTCGACAAGCTCTCGCGCGTGGTCACCGACGTCAATGCCGGCGCCGAGTCGCTGGCCGGCGCCTCCGAAGAGGTCAGCGCCACCGCCCAGTCGCTGAGCCAGGCCGCCAGCGAGCAGGCTGCCGGCGTCGAAGAAACCAGCGCCTCGCTGGAGCAGATGACCGCCTCCATCGCCCAGAACACCGAGAACGCCAAACTCACCGACGCCATGGCGACCAAGGCGGCGACGGAAGCCAACGAAGGCGGCGAGGCGGTGAAAGCCACTGTCCAGGCCATGAAGCAGATCGCCACCAAGATCAACATCATCGACGACATCGCCTACCAGACGAACCTGCTGGCGCTGAACGCGGCCATCGAGGCGGCCCGTGCGGGCGAGCACGGCAAGGGCTTCGCCGTTGTGGCCGCCGAGGTGCGCAAGCTGGCCGAGCGCAGCCAGGTCGCCGCGCAGGAGATCGGCACCGTCGCCACCTCCAGCGTGGAGATGGCCGAACGTGCCGGCGAACTGCTGGATGCCATGGTGCCCAGCATCCGCAAGACCTCCGACCTGGTGCAGGAGATCACGGCCGCGAGCGAGGAGCAGTCCTCGGGCGTCGGCCAGATCAACGGCGCCGTGGGGCAGCTGAGCCAGACCACGCAGCAGAACGCCTCCAGCTCCGAACAACTCGCCGCCACCGCCGAAGAGATGAGCAGCCAGGCCGAGCAGCTGCAGCACACCATGAGCTTCTTCAAGCTCACCGGCTCACGACCCACCCGCGTGACACCCACCGGCTCGTCCGCGCGCAGCGCGTCGGCCGGGCGCAGCGCCAAGCTGGGCCGCGAACGCGCGCCATCGCTCGCTCTGGCCGGCGCCGACGGGGACATGGACGAATCCCAATTCGCCCGTTATTGATCGAGGCTACCGAAACACACCATGCGCCCCGCCACCACTTCTTCCCCCGCTGTGCCCTCGCCGGCCGCAGCCGCCGAACCCACCCAGTACC
The DNA here is from genome assembly GCF_001476815.1 of Pseudacidovorax intermedius. Classification (GTDB taxonomy): domain Bacteria; phylum Pseudomonadota; class Gammaproteobacteria; order Burkholderiales; family Burkholderiaceae_C; genus Xenophilus; species Xenophilus intermedius_A. The sequence goes on from NZ_LDSL01000142.1 coordinate 5,611, forward strand.
TGACCTTCCAGCTGGCCGGCGAGATGTTCGCCATCGGCATCCTGGCCATCAAGGAGATCATCGAGTACGGCGAGCTCACCACCGTGCCCATGATGCCGCCCTCCGTGCGCGGCGTGATCAACCTGCGCGGCGCCGTCGTGCCCGTCATCGACCTGCAGGCCCGCTTCGGACGGGAGTCCGCGCCCGTCGGCAAGCGCACCTGCATCGTCATCGTCGAGGTGCGCACCGAGGAGGATGAGCGCCAGGTGCTGGGCATCGTCGTCGACGCCGTCAGCGAGGTGCTGGACATCGCCCCGGCCGACATCGAGCCCGCCCCCGCCTTCGGCGCACGCATCCGCGCCGACTTCATCCAGGGCATGGGCAAGGTGCGCGGGCGCTTCGTCATCCTGCTCGACCTGGAGCACGTGCTGGCCACGGACGAGCTGGCCGAACTGGCCGCCGTGGCGCCGGGCACCGACGGCTGAGCCACCCCGCTCCCTCCACCACAAGAACCGCTCCCGGAGACACCCCATGCGCCGCCATCCCCTCAAGCTCTCCACCAAGCTGTTCGGCGCCTTCGCCGTGGTCATGGCCCTGATGGCCGGCCTCGGCCTCTATGCCCTGACCCGCCTGTCGGTGCTCAACGAGCAGAGCACCCACCTGGCCGACAACATCGTGCCGAGCATCAAGAACCTGCTCATGGCCAAGAGCAACGCGGTGCGGGTGCGGGCCGTGCAGCAGGGCCTGCTCTCGACGCAGGACCCGGAGGCGATCGATGCCTCGGTGAAGAACGGCGAGCGCATCATGGCCGAGGCCCGCGAGCAGTGGGCGGCCTTCGGCAAGCTGCTCGTCACTCCGGAGGAGATCAAGCTCTTCGACGAGGCGAAGAACAGCATGGAAGCGTTCTTCACCCAACACAAGCAGCTGACGGCCCTCATCCTGGAAGGACGCGCCATCGAGGCCCGCGCCATCCTCGACGGCGCAGCGCGCGAGCGCTACGACCTCATGCGCGTGCAGACGGACAAGCTGGCCGACATCAACGTGGCCGAGGCCGTGGAGGCGGGCAAGGAAGCCGCGGCCACTTACCGCACGGCGCGGGCATGGACGGCATCGGTGCTCGGCGCCTGCCTGCTGATGGCCCTGGCCATGGCTTTCGTCATCACCCGCTCGCTGACGCGGCAACTGGGCGGCGAACCGGCCTACGTGGCTGACATCGCCAACAGCGTGGCTGGCGGCGACCTCACCCTGCAGATCGCCACCCGCTCCGGTGACGACAGCAGCGTGCTGGCCGCCATGAAGAACATGGTGAGCAAGCTCTCCGGCGTCGTCACCGACGTCAATGCCGGCGCCGAGTCGCTGGCCGGTGCGTCCGATGAGGTCAGCGCCACGGCGCAGTCCCTCAGCCAAGCCGCCAGCGAGCAGGCCGCAGGTGTGGAAGAGACCAGTGCCTCGCTGGAGCAGATGACCGCTTCCATCGCCCAGAACACCGAGAACGCCAAGCTCACCGATGCCATGGCCACCAAGGCCTCGACGGAAGCCACCGAGGGCGGCGAGGCGGTGAAAGCCACCGTCCAGGCCATGAAGCAGATCGCCACCAAGATCAACATCATCGACGACATCGCCTACCAGACGAACCTGCTGGCGCTCAACGCGGCCATCGAGGCGGCCCGTGCAGGCGAGCACGGCAAGGGCTTCGCCGTCGTGGCCGCCGAGGTGCGCAAGCTGGCCGAGCGCAGCCAGGTCGCCGCGCAGGAGATCGGCACCGTCGCCACCTCCAGCGTGGAGATGGCCGAACGTGCCGGCGAACTGCTGGATGCCATGGTGCCCAGCATCCGCAAGACCTCCGACCTGGTGCAGGAGATCACGGCGGCCAGCGAGGAGCAGTCCTCGGGCGTCGGACAGATCAACGGCGCCGTGGGGCAACTCAGCCAGACGACGCAGCAGAACGCCTCCAGCTCCGAACAACTGGCCGCCACGGCCGAAGAGATGAGCAGCCAGGCCGAGCAGCTGCAGCACACCATGAGCTTCTTCAAGCTCGCCGCCGCGCAGACCGCCCGCACCGTGCCCACTGCCGATGCGAAGCGGGCCGCGGCGGGCCGCCCTGCGGGCCGGCGTCGCGCCGCCCCACTGGCCCTGGCCGGCGGCGTCAGCGAGTCGCAGTTCGCTGCCTTCTGAGGCCGCTACCGGCCTCCGCGCTCCGCGTGGCTGGCCAAAACGGCTGCAGCGTTCACCCGTTCCTCACACACCTCAACAAAAAAGGGAAACCCACGATGCTCGCCACTCTCCGCAGTCGCCCCCAGCCGGCCCTGGGGCTCTTCGCCGCCATCGCGCTGTCGCTGGCCACCGCCGCCAGCGCCGCCACGCTGGCCCGGTCCACCACGGGCGCGCTGGCCATCGCCACCGCGCTCTCGGTCGTCGCGCTCGCCGCCGCGCTGCTGGCGGTGCTGCGCCGCGCGGACCGCGCGTCGGCCCAGGCCCTGACGGACCAGGCCATCGAACAGCAGGCCCACAAGGCCGTGAAGGAGGCCATCGCCGCAGCGACCGCAGGCGACCTGGCCGTCCGCTTGCAGATTCCGGCCGCCGCCTCGCCGCTCTTCCAGGAACTGGCGGACGCGGTGAACGCGCTGCTGTCGAGCGCCGAACGGTCCGCGCTGCAGCTCAACGGCCAGCTCCAGGCGCTGGCACGTGGCGACATGGCGGCCGAGCCGGGGCCGGCGCTGCCAGGCCAGTTCGGCCACATCCAGCAACAGGCCACGGTGCTGCAGGCCAGCCTCAAGGACATGCTGGGTAGCCTTGGCCGCATGTCCCGCGAACACGACAAGGGCGACATCGACGCCGTCATCGACGCCACCCGCCTGCCGGGCGACTTCGGCACCATGGCCGAGGGCATCAACCAGATGGTGGCCGGACACATCGCCGTGAAGAAGAAGGCCATGGCCTGCGTCGCCGAATTCGGCAAGGGCAATTTCGCGGCACCGCTGGAGGCCTTCCCCGGCAAGAAGGCCTTCATCAACGAGACCATCGAACAGGTGCGCGCCAACCTGCAGGGCCTGATCGCCGGGATGAACCACATGTCGGCCGAGCACGACCGCGGCGACATCGACGTCACGATCGATGCATCCCGCTTCAGTGGCGACTTCCGCCACATGGCGGAGGGCATCAACCAGATGGTGGCCGGCCACATCGTGGTCAAGAAGAAGGCCATGGCCTGCGTGGCCGAATTCGGCAAGGGCAACTTCAATGCGCCGCTGGATGCCTTCCCAGGCAAGAAGGCCTTCATCAACGACACCATCGAGCAGGTGCGCGCCAACCTCAAGGCCCTGATCGTCGACACCCGCATGCTGGTGGATGCCGCCGGTGCCGGCCGGCTGGACGTGCGCGCCGATGCGCAGCGCCACGACGGTGACTTCCGCGCCATCGTCGAGGGCATCAACAGCACGCTGGACACCATCGTCGCGCCCGTGGAGGAAGTGGGCGCGGTGCTGAAAGCCCTGGCCGCCGGCGACCTGCGCCGCCAGGCGAATGCCGACTGCCGGGGCCAGTTGCTGGCACTGTGCGATGCCGCCAACACCACGGTGAGCAAGCTCGTCGACGTGGTGTCGGAGGTCAACACCGGCGCCGACGCCCTGGCTGGGGCTTCCGAGCAGGTCAGCAGCACGGCACAGTCGCTGAGCCAGGCCGCGAGCGAGCAGGCCGCCGGCGTGGAGCAGACCAGCGCCTCCATCGAGCAGATGGCGGCCTCGATCAGCCAGAACAGCGACAACGCCAAGGTGACCGACGGCATCGCCACCAAGGCGGCACTGGAAGCCGCCGAGGGCGGCGAGGCCGTGAAGGCCACCGTGGCCGCGATGAAGCAGATCGCCCAGAAGATCGGGATCATCGACGACATTGCCTACCAGACCAACCTGCTGGCCCTGAACGCCGCCATCGAGGCGGCCCGTGCCGGCGAGCACGGCAAGGGCTTCGCGGTCGTGGCAGCGGAAGTGCGCAAGCTGGCCGAGCGCAGCCAGGTCGCCGCGCAGGAGATCGGCAATGTGGCCGGCTCGAGCGTGGAGCTGGCCGAACGCGCCGGCAAGTTGCTGGCCGAGATGGTGCCCAACATCCGCAAGACCTCGGACCTCGTGCAGGAGATCACGGCCGCGTCGGAGGAGCAGTCGACCGGCGTGGGCCAGATCAACGCGGCCGTCGGCCAGCTGAGCCAGACCACGCAGCAGAACGCGTCCAGCTCTGAAGAGCTGGCGGCCACGGCCGAAGAGATGAGCAACCAGGCCGAGCAGCTGCGCCAGACGATGAGCTTCTTCAGCCTCGACGCGAACCCCGCCCACACCGCGTCACGGATGCCGACGTCGGCGGCTGCGCGCCCGGCGGTGGCAACGCGTGCGAAGGCCCTGCCGCGGCGCACCCCGCCGCTGGCCCTCGGCGGCGGCGGCAGCAGCCCTGCCCTCGTGGACGAGTCCAGCTTCTCGGCCTACTGATCCGCCGGAGACACGCCATGTCCGCCTCTACGCCTGCCACCGGCCGCAACACGGTCGCCACGGCCGAGCCCTCGCAGTACCTGACCTTCCAGCTGGCCGGCGAGATGTTCGCCATCGGCATCCTGGCCATCAGGGAAATCATCGAATACGGCGAGCTCACCACCGTGCCCATGATGCCGCCCTCCGTGCGCGGCGTGATCAACCTGCGCGGCGCCGTCGTGCCCGTCATCGACCTGCAGGCCCGCTTCGGCCGGGAGTCCACACCCGTGGGCAAGCGCACCTGCATCGTCATCGTGGAGGTCGAAGCCGAGGACGGCGAACGCCAGGTGCTGGGCATCGTCGTCGATGCAGTCAGCGAGGTGCTGGACATCGCCGCTGCCGACATCGAACCCGCACCCGCCTTCGGCGCACGCATCCGCGCCGATTTCATCCAGGGCATGGGCAAGGTGCGCGGGCGATTCGTCATCCTCCTCGACCTGGCGCACGTGCTGGCCGGCGACGAACTCGCGGCACTGGCCGAGCATGCGGGCAACACCGACACCGCCATGGCCTGACGCCCCGCCGCACCACGTTCCAGCCATCGCTTCACCAGCCATCCCGGACCCCGAGCCGACCATGTTTCGCTCACTCAAACTTTCGACCAGGCTCTTCGGCGCCTTCCTCATCGTCCTGGCACTGATGATCGGCCTGGGCGTGTATGCCATCTCGCGCTTGTCGCTGCTGAACGAGCACAGCACCTATCTGGGCACCACCACCATGCCCAGCCTGAAGAACGTGCTGCTCTTCAAGGCCAACATCATCCGGCTGCGCGCGCTCGAGCTGAGGCTCATGGCCTCGCAGGACCCCAAGCTGGTCGAAAGGGCCACCAAGGATGGCGATACGACGGCGGCCCTGATCCGCCAGCAGTGGGCAGCCTTCGGCACGCTGCTGGCTTCGCCGCAGGACAAGCAGTTGTTCGAGAAAGCCTCGGTCAACCTGAACCTCTACCTGACGAGCCACGACCGGTACGTGGCACTGATGGCCGCCAGCAACACCGACCAGGCGCGCGCCCTGCTCGACGGCGACCTGCAGCGCAGCTACGACAGCCTGCGCGCGGATTCCGACAAGCTGGCCGACAGCAGCGCGGACGCCGCGACGAAGACGGTCGAAGCGGCCGGTGCCGCCTACCGCCATGCCTTCGGCCTGACGGTCTCGGTCCTGGTGGCCTGCGCCTTGGTCGCGCTGGCCCTGGCGCTGCTCATCACGCGCTCGCTCACGAGGCAGTTGGGCGGGGAGCCGGCCTACGTGGCCGACATCGCCAACAGCGTCGCCGGCGGTGAGCTCGGCCTGCAGATCGCCACGCGCAAGGGCGACGACAGCAGCGTGCTGGCCGCCATGAAGAACATGGTGGACAAGCTGTCGCGCGTGGTCACCGACGTCAACAGTGGCGCCGAGTCCCTGGCCGGCGCCTCCGAGGAAATCAGTGCAACGGCACAGTCCCTCAGCCAGGCGGCCAGCGAGCAGGCCGCCGGCGTCGAAGAAACCAGCGCCTCGCTGGAGCAGATGACCGCCTCCATCGCCCAGAACACCGAGAACGCCAAGCTCACCGATGCCATGGCGACCAAGGCGGCCACCGAAGCCACGGAAGGCGGCGAGGCGGTGAAAGCGACGGTGAGTGCGATGAAGCAGATCGCCACCAAGATCAACATCATCGACGACATCGCCTACCAGACGAACCTGCTGGCCCTGAACGCGGCCATCGAGGCGGCCCGTGCCGGAGAACACGGCAAGGGCTTCGCGGTGGTCGCAGCGGAAGTGCGCAAGCTGGCCGAGCGCAGCCAGGTCGCCGCGCAGGAAATCGGCACCGTCGCCACCTCCAGTGTGGAGATGGCCGAGCGCGCCGGCGAATTGCTGGATGCCATGGTGCCCAGCATCCGCAAGACCTCCGACCTGGTGCAGGAAATCGCCGCCGCCAGCGAGGAACAGTCCTCCGGCGTGGGCCAGATCAACGGCGCCGTGGGACAACTCAGCCAGACCACGCAGCAGAACGCCTCCAGCTCCGAGCAACTCGCCGCCACGGCCGAGGAGATGAGCAGCCAGGCCGAGCAGCTGCAGCACACCATGAGCTTCTTCAAGCTCGCCGGGGCGTCCGCCACCCCTCTCAGGCCGGCTGCCGATACACGCAGGGCCACGTCGAAGTCGGCCCCGCGCCGCCCGATGCCGCTGGCGCTGGCCGACGGCGTCAGCGAATCCCAGTTCGCCGCGTTCTGAGCGCCGCCGCAGGAGCCCGATGCAAGCCAAACCCCTCACCGACACCGAGTTCGGCCACTTCCAGCGCTTCATCTTCGAAGCCGCCGGCATCACCCTGGGCACCGCCAAGAAGGCCCTGGTCAGCGGCCGCCTGGCCAAGCGCGTGCACGCCCGCCAGCTCGCCAGCTATGCCGACTACTTCGCCCTGCTGCAGCGCGGCGACGACCCGCTGGAGGTGCAGACCGCCATCGACCTGCTCACCACCAACGAGACCTACTTCTTCCGCGAGCCGCGCCACTTCGAGCTGCTGCGCGAGGCCGCCCTGGCCCACCGCGGCCCCGCGCCCTTCCGCGTCTGGAGCGCCGCCTCCTCCTCCGGCGAAGAGGCCTACAGCATCGCCAT